>DHIV01000092.1:14728-25189 GCA_002403995.1 Gallionella sp. UBA4737
CAGCGCAAGTATCTTTTCGGTATGCAACGGCTGCGGGCTGACACGCACCACGTCCACACCCAGTTGTTGTATGCCTTCCAGTTCCGCCGCCAGGTTATAGACTTTGGATGATTGTGTCTGGATGCCGTTCAACGCCAGGAATAGCTGTCCCTCGCGGGTCTTCAGCGTCAATCCGCAGGCGTGGTCGAGGCAGCGGAACTGGCAGTCATCCTTGGGCAGGTTGTAATGGCGTGCAGTAAAACAGCGGGCCGAGAAGGCCAGCGGAAGGCGGCCATAGGCGAATACTTCGGTTTCCATGCCTTGCGGTTTAGCGGCCAGCATGCCGGTCAGCATCTGGCGGGACATTTCCACCGGGATCACCCAGCGTTGCGCGCCCAACTCCGCCAGCAGTTTCAGCGTCTGGGGATTGTAGGTATTGATATGCGGGCCGGCGACAAATTGCTTTCCCGACAATAAGCGCACCGCCGCCATATCGTTGGCCTCCACCGCGAAGCTGCCGTTTTCCGCGAGGCGGCGCAGTGTTTTGAGATCGGATTCGGATTCGATCAACGTCTGGGTGGACAACACCACCTGCTTGCCGGACGCGGCGAGTTTTTCAGCCACCTCCAGCCAGTCTTCCAGACGAAAGGCATGGCGCTTGGAGCACACCGTCTCGCCGAGATAGACGATATCCACCGGCGCTGCCGCGATACGCTCGTAAAATTCGAACAGCGTGTCGCGTTGCCAATAGTAGAGGACAGGGCCAAGAGCAAGTTTCATGTCGGGTCTTTCATTCCGGTGCTTTCATTCTGGTGCTTTCAATTCATTTCCACGGACGGTGATAGGCGCCGAGGGTGTGATGCTGACCCTCGGCAAGTTTGTTCAGTTGGTTCATCCAGGCGGGTTCGACGGCATAGCTTTCGGCATTTCGCATCGCGGTGTCGATGGCCGAGCGCCATACCTTGGTCACCTGCTCGACATAGACCGGGCTGCGCTGGCGGCCCTCGATCTTGACGGCGGATATTCCGATACGCATCATCTCAGGGATCAGTTCCAGCGTGTTGAGGCTGACCGGCTCTTCGATCGCGTAATAAGTTTCCCCGTTGACATCGAAGCGCCCTTTGCACAATGTGGGGTAGCCGGCGTTTTCGCCGTCGCCGTAGCGATCCAGCAACACGCCGTTCAACCGCGACTCCAGCCCTTGCGGGGTTTGCTGCCAGCGCACCGCCTTGGCCGGTGAACACACCCCGGCGGTATTGGGTGATTCGCCGGTGATGTAGGAGGACAGCACGCAACGCCCTTCCACCATCACGCACAGGCCGCCGAAACCGAACAGTTCGATTTCCACCGGGGTGTGCTGCACCAGCTGCTCCACCTGGGGCAACGACAGCACCCGGGGCAATACCGCGCGCCGGATTCCAAAATGCTCATGGTAGAAATTGATCGCCTCGTAATTGGTGGCCGAACCCTGCACCGAGAGATGCAAGCGCAGATCAGGGTAGGTCCGGGAGGCGTAGCGCATCAAACCTGCATCCGCGAGGATGACGGCATCCACTCCCGCTTCCGCCGCATTGTCCACCGCCTCCTGCCAGCGTTGCCAGTTGCCAGCCTGCGGAAAGGTATTCAGTGCGAGAAAGACTTTTTTGCCGCGCGCATGGGCGTAACGCACCGCCGAGGCTGTGCCCGGCAGGTCGAAGTTCAGGCCGGCGAAGGCGCGGGCATTGGTGCTGTCGCGAAAGCCGATGTAAACGCAATCCGCGCCGTTATCCACGGCGGCCTTCAGCGCAGGCGGGCTGCCTGCCGGACAAACCAGTTCAAGCGGCATGTCTCAAGTCCTCGGTCACAAAGGGAGTTCCGGCACGGTTGCCCTGGCGGGTGCCGCGACGGCGCAGTTCGATTTCGATGCCGTTCAGCAGATTCCATTTTTCCGCACACCAGGCGGGCGCCAGCAATACGTCCCGCGATGCGGTCGCCGTTACCCGGTGGTAGACGATGTGCTCCGGCGTGCGCTCGATCAGGTTGGCTGCCATGGCTATGTATCCCTCACGGGATAGCGGGGCATATTCGCCCTTGCGCCATTGATGGGCCAGCAGCGTGTGCTTCACGATGTGCAAAGGATGCAGCTTGAGTCCGTCCACTCCTGTTTCCAGCACGGTGTCCAGCGTGGCATGGCAGTGTTCTTCGGTTTCACCGGGCAGGCCGACGATCAGGTGGGTGCATACGGGGATGCCGCGCTGCCGCGCCGCCAAAGCGGTGGTCCGGTATTCGGCAAAGGTATGGCCGCGGTTGACCCGTTCCAGGGTCTTGTCGAAGGCGGACTGGAGTCCCAGTTCCAGCCATACTTCCAGCCCCTGATCGCGAAAATGGTCGAGCAAGTCCAGCACGCCGGATGAAACGCAGTCGGGGCGGGTGCCCACGGCAAGCCCGACCATGTCCGGCTCTTTCAGCGCTTCGAGATAGAGTGCTTCCAGTGCTTCGACTTTGGCATAGGTGTTGGTGTAAGCCTGAAAGTAGGCGATGAATTTGCGGGCACGGGTGCGCCGTGCAATGGCCAGTCGCGCCTTGGCTATCTGCGCAGCGAGGCCGAGCCGGGTATCGGCATCGGGGCTGAAAGAAACGTTGTTGCAGAAGGAACAGCCTCCCCGTCCTTTGGTGCCGTCCCGGTTGGGGCAGGTGAAGCCGGCATCGAGGGCAATCTTGTGGACTCGCTCGCCATGGCGGCGTAGCAGATCCTGTCCGAATGTGTTGACTCTGGCCGAAAGTATCATCGCTTGTTCAAGCTCATTTCACGACACCGGTTTTTCACCCGATCTCAAAGCGGTGCGTGAAGCAGAAGGATAACTTGGTTGGTACCCCTAAAAATTATTTTGCGTTGCATGTGGCAGGCATCGGAAATATATTCCGCCTGAACATTTTACAGGCAAATAATACTCCCTTCCGGCGATTACTGTCACACACGATCCCGTTTGACAGAAAAATATTACCGTTGGAGCAAAATCAAATGGGCCGGGTTCAAATTGCTTTTCTGCCACGCAGACATATCGACCCTGGCTCGTATTGCATTGCGAATTGCTTGGCTGGTATACCTCAAAGATCAAAGATCGTTGAGGATGCGCGCTCTCGCGGTCTTCGCTTCATCTTCGGTGATCAAGCCCTTGTTCAGCAGATCCTTGATCTTGTCCAGCCGCTGCTCCACGGTTTCATTGGTGCGGGGAGCATTGTTGGTTGTGCTGGGCGATGCGGGATTGAGATCGCCGCAGTCGAGTTGTGCGTGCAGTCCGGCATTGCTTATTTCCGCGCTGACTGTCCTGGTAATATCCGCACATCCTTCTTTCTTGAGGGTTATCCTGCCGTACACGGATTCCTTATCCCTGGGATAGGTGTTCGGGAAGACATCCTTATGGTTGATCTGCAGAGGAGTCACGCCGACCTTTTCTCCCATCACGTAAACCTCCGCCCCGGACGGGACGGATTCGATCCTGATGGGGTCGTTCCCGGCTGCCGGGAATAAATTTCCCGGTCCTCCAGTTGACGAACAACCCGTTATGAGCAGAAGATTGAAAAGCGCGAGCGCCTTTACTGAACGTTTCAAGAACATGATTGCTCCGATACACATAAAATTAAAAAGGGCAGGGCGCGAATTGTCATTAGTCAGTTTTTTTGCGGAACAATTCAATGTGAACCATGATCAAGCAATGGTGCGTGCGGAAGCTGCCTGTTGCAACGAATCCCGGACCAAATCGGCCCAGTTGACCGCGCTCTTTCCGTGAACCAGAAAGAAAGGATTGAGAACAACTGAAGGATCAGCGTAAGAGATCGGCTCTCCCGTCAATTCAATCACTCTGCCTCCTGACTGTTCCACCACGCATTGGGCTGCTGCGGTATCCCACAAAGAGGTCGGCCCCATACGCGGATAAACATCGGCGGCTCCTTCCGCCACCAGGCAGAATTTCAGCGAGCTTCCCATCGATATCAGTTCGTGCGTGCCGAGCTGTTGCAAAAAGGCCGTCAGGGAATCGCCGGCATGGGAACGGCTTCCGACTACGCGCCAAGAGGATCCTGCCTGGTGTTCGGCAACCCGGATCGGCACACGCCGCCCGTCCGCTTCCGCCTTGTATACTCCCAGTCCTTCAGCCGCCAGGTAGGCGACATTCAGCACTGGCGCGTAAACCACGCCCAAAATGGCACGGCCCTGTTCGATCAAGGCGATGTTGACCGTGAATTCGCCATTGCGTTTGATGAATTCCCGGGTGCCATCCAGCGGGTCGACCAGCCAATAGCGCCCGGAATGATCTGCCCCGGAAAAATCTGTTACCGCCTCCTCGGAGAGTATCGGCAGCGCCGGCTGCAATTTTTCCAGACGCCGGACAATGATTTCATGGGCCGCCGTGTCTGCTTCGGTCAGTGGAGATTTGTCTTCCTTCTGCGTAGCGGAAAAATCCCGGGCATAGACTTGCATGATCGCGGCACCGGCCTCCCGCGCTATCGCCTCGACTTCTTCCAGCAAGCTCATGCTTGCGCGCATCATCAGTGCTTGCCCTGGCCGATCACGCCGCGCTCGCGCAATAACTCGACGACCCTGGCCACGGAATCCTCCAGTGACAGGCCGCCGGTATCAACGACCAGCTCAGGATCTTCCGGCTCCTCATAAGGCGAAGAGATGCCGGTGAAGTTCTTGATCTCGCCCGCACGGGCGCGTTTGTAGAGTCCTTTTATATCCCGCTGTTCGCAGATCTCCAGCGGGCAGCGGCAATAGATCTCGAGGAATTCACCATGCGGCACCAGCGAACGCACCTTCTCGCGGTCGGAGCGAAACGGGGAGATAAATGCGGTAAGCGCGATCACGCCGGCCTCCAGGAACAGCTTGGCCATTTCTCCGACGCGGCGGATATTCTCGACGCGGTCTTCAGCTGAAAACCCCAGATCGGAACAAAGCCCGTGCCGTACATTGTCGCCATCGAAAGTAAAAGTGCGGCAGCCGTTCTGGTACAGGTGTTCCTCGACGGCATGAGCCAGCGTGGACTTGCCGGCACCGGAAAATCCGGTGAACCACAACATCACACTGCGATGCCCGTTCAATGCTTCACGGCGCTCGCGGGTCACCGTGGCATGGTGCCAGACGACGTTGCTCGATTTATTTTTTTCCATTGCATCCCCAAATAACAAGCGCCGATGGAATCCGGTGTGTTCTGCGATGACCGGTCAGGCCTTCATCAGCGTCCATATATATCTTCGAATCGCACGATGTCATCTTCGCCCAGGTATTCCCCGCTTTGCACTTCGATCATCACCAGGTCGACAACCCCGGGATTTTCCAGGCGGTGTTTGTGGCCCGCCGGGATGTAGGTGGACTCGTCGGTGTTGATGAAAAGTTCCTGCTCGCCGTTGACGACCCTTGCCATGCCGCTGACCACGACCCAGTGCTCGCTGCGGTGATGATGCATCTGCAGGCTGAGCCGGCCCGCCGGTTTCACCACGATGCGCTTGATCTTGAAACGCGGGCCCTCTTCCAGCACGGTGTAAGTGCCCCAGGGACGATGCACAGTGGTGTGCAGCCTGTGGGTTTCATGGCCTTCGGCCTTGAGGCGTGCGAACAGCAGTTTTACATCCTGGGCGCGGCTGCGGTCGGCAACCAGCACCGCATCCGGGGTGTCGATGACGACAAGATTATCGACGCCTATCGCTGCGACGATACGCTGGCTGCTCTGAATGTAACAGTTGCTGACATCATGCAGCATGACTTCGCCTGCAATGCGGTTGCCGTGTGCATCCGGCGCGGTGAGTTCGCCTACCGCGTTCCAGGAACCGATGTCGCTCCAGCCGATATTGCACGGCACCACGGCGACATTCCTGGACTTTTCCATGACGGCATAGTCGATGGAGTCGTCGGGCACGCGGCCGAACGATTCCGGTTCGAGTTCGATCTGGGTGTGGCCTTTTCCCTGTACCCGGCGCGACTGCTCGAGGCAAACGCGGGTGGCAGCCAGAATGTCCGGGCAGTGCAGTTGCATTTCGCGCAGCATGGCTCCCGCCGAGAAACAGAACATGCCGGAGTTCCACAGATAGTTGCCGGATTCCACATACTCCCGGGCCATTTCAAGGCTGGGCTTTTCGACGAAACGCACCACCGTATTGCCATCCGCTTCGATATAACCATAGCCGGTTTCGGGTGTCTCGGGCTGGATGCCGAAGGTGACCAGCTTGCCTTGCTCGGCCAGCCTCATTGCCTTCGCAACGGCCAGTGCGAAAGCAGGTTGATCGGTGATCAGATGATCGGCGGCGAGCACCAGCATGAGCGCGTCATCACCATGGCTGGCTGCCACTTGCAGCGCTGCCGCAGCAATCGCGGGGGCGGTGTTGCGGCCAAAGGGTTCGAGGATGAAACTGTTGGCAAGGTCTTTGTACAGGGTGCCGGCAACCTCGCGGTATTCGTCCTCGGTCTTGAAAACAAGTTCGCGGTTGGTAACGGTGAGGGTCTCGGCCACATCCGGCAGGGCCACACCGCGCAGCCAGGCTTTTTGCAGCAGGCTTTGTCCGTCCGCCAGGCGGATAAATGGCTTGGGGTGCAACTCGCGGGAAACCGGCCAGAGCCGGGAACCTGCTCCGCCGCAAAGAATCGTCGGGATCAATTTCATACGGTAATAGTGGTTATGTTAATGCTTCGACCGCGCGATTGTACTTAGTTACGCGCGGCAGGCGCAAGAAAAAAGCATGCGTCGCTCAGCCGGGCAGTTGACATTTGTTCTAACTAGAACCATAATGGTTCTAGTTAGAACAAACCCGTTGAATGATGCCGTCCTCGATTTTTTTGCCGCTGTTGCGCGAGCTGTCCGGAGCTTACCAGGCCTTTGAGGTTTATTCGTCAGCGCATGTGCGTTCGCTTGGCCTGACGCCGGCGCAATTCGATATTGTCGCCACCCTCGGCAACACGCCGGGCATGACGACCAGGGAACTGGGCGAAAAAACCCTGATCACCAAAGGCACGCTGACCGGCGTGGTGGATCGTCTGGTGGACAAGAAACTGGTGCGGCGGGTCGCCTTGCCCAGCGACGGCCGCTGCCAGGTCGTCCAACTGACGACTCAGGGTGAAAAATTATTCGCGCGCATCTTTCCGGCGCACTTGGCGCACATGGAGCGCGCCTTTGCCCAATTGTCCCAGAAGGAGCTGAACGGAATGACGGAGAGTCTGCGCCGTTTACGCGGGGTGCTTGCCGACGCGCACAGCAGCAAGGAGTAGTTGCAGTCTGGAAAAAGCAGTTGAAGAAGTTGCAGGAGCGGGCCACCCAAAAGGTGGGGAATTTTGTATCAGTGTGTCAATTTAAAAAAGGAGTTTCAATTATGCCAAGTAATAATATGTCAGCCAAGCAAGCTGTCATCGCTCAAAAAGCCCCCTTTGCCGTTCCAGTGGAAGCCGGCAAAAGCTACTGGTGGTGTTCCTGCGGCAAAAGCGCCACCCAGCCGTTCTGTGATGGCAGCCACAAGGGCAGCGAATTTACTCCCGTGGAACACAAGGCGAAAGAAGCGGGAACGGTATATTTTTGCGGCTGCAAGCGCAGTGGCAATGGCGCGCTGTGCGATGGCACGCATAAGAAGCTTTAACTCGATCATCACTGAACAGCGCATTTCTGAATAAGGCCAGCTTGCTGGCCTTATTTTCGTTCCAAATAAGTCGTCCGGGTGCTTCTGTCCGCATCGATGAAAAGATATTGTTTGGTTTGCCTGATAAGGCGCCCATCGATCATTGCGAATCGAAATAAACTTTCAGGAATATTCATATACCGATAACGCGGTTGAAGCAGCCTATGAATCGGGGGATAATTCGCGACTATATATTAAGGTGTCGCAATGACTGAATATCTGCTGATCCTGATTAGCGCGGTGTTTGTGAACAACATCGTGATGGTCAAAATCCTCGGGCTGTGTCCGTTCATGGGAGTTTCCAAAAAACTGGAGGCCGCCATCGGCATGGGCGCGGCCACCACTTTCGTGCTGACGCTGGCCTCGGGTTCGAGTTACCTGATCAACCATTATCTACTCGGCCCGGAGCTGTCTTACCTCACCACGCTGTCGTTCATCGTGGTGATCGCCGGCATCGTGCAGTTCACCGAAATGGTCGTGCAGAAAACCAGTCCGGTGCTGTATCAGGTGCTGGGCATCTATCTGCCGCTGATCACCACCAACTGCGCGGTGCTGGGCATCCCGCTGCTCAATGTGCAGGCGAAACACAATTTTATGGAATCCATCTTCTTCGGCATGGGCGGCGCGCTGGGCTTTACGCTGGTGATGGTGCTGTTCGCCGGCATGCGCGAGCGCATGGAAGGCGCGGATGTCCCGGCGATCTTCAAGGGTTCGGCGATCGCGATGGTCACTGCCGGATTGATGAGCCTGTCGTTTATGGGGTTCTCCGGATTGATCAAGTAATGGGAAGCACCAAATGTTAAGCGCGCTGCTGGTGATGGCAGCCATCGCGATCGTGCTCGGCGCGGTGCTGGGTTTCGCCGCGATCAAATTCCGCGTCGAGGGTAATCCGCTGGTGGACAGGATCGATGCGATCCTGCCGCAAACGCAGTGCGGGCAATGCAGTTACCCAGGCTGCAAGCCTTATGCCACAGCCATTGCGGCGGGAGAGGCCGACATCAACCGCTGCCCGCCGGGCGGCGTAGAAGGCATACAGAAACTTGCCGATCTGCTCGGTGTGGATTTCAAACCCTTTGGCGGAGATACCGCTGCACCCAAACCCAAGTCGGTCGCGATCATCGACGAAAGCACCTGCATAGGCTGCACGCTGTGCATCCAGGCCTGTCCGGTAGATGCCATCGCCGGCGCTGCCAAGCAGATGCATACCATCATCGCCGCCGAATGCACTGGCTGCGAATTGTGTGTCGCGCCTTGCCCGGTGGATTGCATCAGCATGCAGGTCATCGAGGAAAAGATCTCCAACTGGAAATGGAAATATCCGGTTTACGCTTTAACCTCAGTTCGTAAGTCTGGTTCTACCCGCCAGTCGGGCGAAGCCCGGCCTACACCAGTCCAATGAGAATACTTTATAAATTCCACGGCGGCATCCATCCGCCCAGCAACAAGACGCAATCCACCCAGGCGGCGATCGCACGCGCGCCGCTGCCCGCTAAGCTGATCGTTCCGCTCCAGCAGCATGCCGGCGAAACCGCAAAACCTGTCGTGCAAGCCGGCGATCATGTGCTGAAGGGCCAGTTGATCGGCATGCCGGACGGTTTTGTGTCGAGCGCGGTGCACGCGCCCACTTCGGGCACCATCATCGCGATAGACATGCAGCTGATCGCCCATCCTTCCGGTCTGCCCAATTTGTGCGCCACGCTGATACCGGACGGCAAGGATGAATGGATGCCGCGCAAACCTGTCGATTACCGCGACCACAGCACCGCCGAGTTGCAGCATCTGCTGCGCATGGCCGGTGTGGTGGGCCTGGGTGGAGCGGCCTTCCCGAGCGACATCAAGCTGCACATCGGCAAACAGAAGATCACCACGCTGATCCTGAACGGTGCGGAGTGCGAACCCTACATCACCTGCGACGACATGCTGATGCGCGAACGTGCCGACGAGATGGTGCAGGGCGCGGAGATGCTGCGCTACATGCTGGACGCGAGCGAGGTGCTGTACGGCGTGGAGGACAACAAACCGGCAGCGATCGCTGCATTGCAACAGGCGATCACGGCTAACAAGCTGAAACACGAAATCGTCGCGATTCCGACGATCTATCCGGGCGGCAGCGCAAAACAACTGATACGCGTGCTCACCGGGCTGGAAGTCCCATCCGGCAAACTGCCCACCGACATCGGCGTGCAATGTTTCAACGTCGCCACCGCTTACACGGTGCATCGCGCCTTAGCGCACGGGGAACCGCTGCTGTCGCGCATCATCACGATCACCGGCAACGTGCGCGAGGCGCGGAATTATGATGCGCTGATCGGCACACCGATAGCCGACCTGGTCGCGCTGAGCGCAGCGCTGCCCGACACCAACGGTTACATCATGGGCGGTCCGATGATGGGCTTCCCGTTGCCCGCCGTGCATGTCCCGATGGTGAAAGCCACCAACTGCATCATTGCCGCATCGAAAAAAATATTTCCGCCACCCCCGCCCGCGATGCCGTGCATACGCTGCACGCGCTGCGTCGAAGTGTGCCCGGCGGATCTGCAGCCGCAGGATCTGTACTGGTTCGCCCAATCCAAAGAATTCGGCAGGGCGCAGGCCTTCAGCCTGTTCGACTGCATCGAATGCGGCGCGTGCAGCTATGTCTGCCCCAGCCACATCCCGCTGGTGCAGTTTTACCGCTTCGCCAAGAGCGAGATCCGCGCGCGCGAACACGACAAACAACTCGCGGATCAGGCAAGGGTACGCCATGAATTTCATGAGCAGCGCCTCGAGCGCGAGAAACGGGAAAAAGCCGAGAAGCTCGCCGCCAAGGAAAAAGCCGCGCAAGCCGCCAAGCTTGCCAGCGCC
>DHIV01000104.1 GCA_002403995.1 Gallionella sp. UBA4737
CAAACCCCCGGTGATGCTGCATCGCGCGATACTTGGTTCGATGGAGCGTTTCATCGGCATCCTGATCGAGCACCATGCCGGCGCGTTCCCGTTGTGGCTGTCGCCGGTCCAGCTGGTATTGATGAATATCTCGCAGGCGCAAGAGCAATATGCGACCCAGGTGGCGCAAAAATTACGGGCAGCCGGGCTGCGTATACAACTGGATTTGCGCAATGAGAAGATTACCTATAAAATACGCGAACATAGCCTGCAGAAATTGCCTTACCAGCTGATCATGGGCGATAAGGAAGTGGCAGGAAAATTGGTGGCCGTGCGTACCCGCAGTGGCGAAGATCTCGGACAGATGACGCTGGAAGCCCTGCTACAACGTTTGCAAACCGAAATCAAAAACGGGTAGCGCGGCTTAAATATTGTTTAAACGGAGATATTGCAATAGCACAAGATAAATCGCAGCGCATGAATGAGATGATTACCGCACCGCAGGTGCGACTCATTGGTGTCGAAAAAGAGCCCCTCGGGATCGTAGCCATCGCAGAAGCATTGCGTATGGCGGATGAAGCAGAATTGGATTTGGTGGAGATTTCGCCGTTAGCGGATCCACCCGTGTGTCGCATCATGGACATCGGCAAATTTAAATATGCCGAAAGCAAGAAGCTGCATGAAGCCAAGCTCAAGCAGAAACAAGTCCAGATCAAGGAAATCAAGTTTCGTCCCAATACGGATGAAGGAGATTACAACATCAAGCTGCGCAACTTGATCAAGTTTTTGGATGATGGCGACAAAACTAAAGTCACACTGCGTTTTCGCGGTCGTGAAATGGCTCACCAGGAAATCGGCATGCGCTTGATCGAGCGCGTAAGAGCGGACTTGGCGGAGCATGGCGTAGTCGAGCAGTTTCCGAAGATGGAAGGCCGGCAGATGGTGATGGTGTTGTCTCCAAAGCCTGGCAAAAGCCAGGTAAAGAATAAAGCCGAATAAAAATCTCGGCCGAAAAGTTCCAGAGGTAGTTGATTCGACAGCAAGGGACGGTCGGGTTGATTCAGCAAACAGTCCCGATAAAAAGTGGTGTATGGGTAGTCAAGATTTTCCATTGGAAAACACCTGCCACCATAACTTAAAGGAATAGTCATGCCTAAAATGAAAACCAAAAGCGGAGCGGCCAAGCGTTTCAAGGTCCGCGCCGGTGGGAGTATCAAGCGCTCACAAGCGTTCAAACGCCATATCCTGACCAAGAAGACCACCAAGAATAAGCGTCAGTTGCGCGGCACTACTGAAGTCCACTCAACCAACAAAGCATCGGTTCACGCCATGATGCCTTACGCATAAGGAGCAGACCATGCCAAGAGTAAAACGTGGAGTAGTAGCACGCGCCAGCCACAAGAAGGTTCTTGATCTGGCCAAGGGTTATCGCGGCCGCCGCAAGAACGTCTACCGTATCGCCAAACAAGCAGTGATGAAAGCCGGGCAATATGCCTATCGCGATCGCCGCCAGAAGAAGCGCCAGTTCCGCACCTTGTGGATCGCGCGTATCAATGCAGCAGCGCGCGAACAAGGCATGAGTTACAGCGTGTTCATGAACGGCCTGAAAAAAGCGTCGATTCAAGTCGACCGCAAGGTATTGTCGGACATCGCTGTATTCGATAAGGCAGCGTTTGCACAATTTGTCGTGCAAGCCAAAGCCAGCCTCGGCGTCTAGCACCGACCATTGAAATATAAAGGAGGCGTCTCGCCTCCTTTTTTTGTTTCTAACCCTCTCCTTTACACTTGCAACCGCAAGCGTAAGCCTGGAGTAACCCGCTGCTTTGCAGCAATCTTCCCGAGGCCGGAGAACGGGAGTTATAAAATAAATGCAAGAACTTCAACAAATTCTCGACCAGGCTCTGCAGCAATTCGCAGTGATCAGCGACGAGGCTGAATTAGAGCAGGTCAAAGCGCGCTACCTGGGCAAAGAAGGCAGCCTGACTGTTTTGCTCAAAGGATTGGGCAAGTTGTCTGCGGATGAGCGTCCCGCTGCAGGTGCGCGCATCAATCAGGTCAAGAAAAGTTTAGAAGCGGCACTGCAACAACGACGCGATGCGCTGCAACAAAACAAACTTGCGCAAAAACTGGCGGCAGAATCGCTGGATGTGACCTTGCCTGGGCGCGGTTTGAGCGCAGGTGGATTGCATCCGGTCACACGCACACTGGAACGCATCGAGCAATTGCTCCATTCGTTGGGTTTTGCAACCGTATCGGGCCCGGAGATCGAACGCGATTTTTACAACTTCACCGCACTGAACATTCCGGAAAATCACCCGGCACGTGCCATGCACGATACTTTTTACATCGACCCGCAGCACGTGTTGCGCACCCATACGTCACCGGTTCAGGTGCGTTATATGGAAGCTCATCAACCTCCGCTGAAGATCATCTCAGCGGGTCGTGTTTACCGGGTCGATTCCGATGCCACGCATTCCCCGATGTTCCATCAGGTCGAAGGTCTATGGGTAGACGAAGACGTCAGCTTTGCCAATCTAAAAGGTGTGGTGCAGGATTTTTTACAGCGCTTTTTCGAACAGGATGATCTGCAGGTGCGCTTCCGCCCTTCCTTTTTTCCATTTACCGAACCATCCGCTGAAATCGATATGAGCTGGAATGGTGGCTGGTTGGAAATCGGCGGTTGCGGCATGGTGCATCCCAACGTGCTGAAACAAGTAAATATCGATAGCGAAAAATATCTCGGATTTGCTTTTGGTTTGGGTGTGGAACGTTTGGCGATGTTGCGCTACGGCGTGAACGATCTGCGGCTGTTTTACGAGAGCGACTTGCGCTTTCTCAAACAATTCAACTGAACATATAACCATGAAATTTTCCGAGAATTGGTTAAGAACATGGGTCGATCCTGACCTGTCCAGTGTAGCCATGAGCCATGTGCTGACCATGGCCGGCCTTGAAGTCGAGGCGCTGGAGCCGGTCGCACCCGCGTTCAATAACGTGGTGGTCGCCGAAGTGCTGGAAGTGGCCAAGCACCCCAATGCGGACCGCCTGAATGTGTGCCGGGTGAATGTCGGCGAAACGCAGCCGCTGACTATCGTGTGCGGCGCGGCGAATGTCGCAGTTGGCGTGAAAGTTCCGTGCGCGCGTATCGGTGCTGTGTTGCCCGGCGATTTTGTGATCAAACAGGCCAAGGTTCGCAACGTCGAGTCGTTCGGCATGCTGTGCTCGGAAAAAGAGCTGGGCCTGGCTGCTGAAAGCGATGGGCTGTGGTTGCTGCCTGGCGATGCGCCGGTGGGAAGAAATCTGCGTGAGTATCTGGAGCTGGATGACAAACTGTTCACCTTGAAACTCACGCCGAATCGCAGCGATTGCTCCAGCATGGTTGGCGTGGCGCGCGAAGTCGCGGCATTGACCGGCAGCCCGCTCAAGCCATTGGATATCCAAATACAGTCTGTCACCTTGCCCGAACAGTTGTCGGTCCAAGTGTCAGATCAGCAGGCTTGTCCGTTGTATTGCGGGCGCATGGTGCGCGGGGTGAAGGCTGATGCGACCACGCCGGCCTGGATGCTGCGCCGATTGGAGCGTGGCGGCCTGCGTGGCATCAACGCGGTGGTGGACATCACCAATTACGTGATGCTGGAGATGGGGCAGCCTATGCACGCATTCGATATGGCGAAACTGTCCGGTGGCATCACCGTGCGCAAGGCACGCAAGGATGAATCGCTGACCTTGCTCAATGAGCAGCAGGTCGTGCTGGACGAGGAGATATTGGTCATCGCCGATGATGCCCGGGCATTGGCATTGGCCGGCATCATGGGCGGGCAGGGCAGCGGGGTTGATACGGACACACGGGATGTATTCCTGGAGAGCGCGTTTTTCGATCCTGGCGAAATTGCCGGCAAGGCGCGTCGATTCGGGCTGGCGACCGACTCTTCTTTCCGGTTCGAGCGCGGCATTGATTTTGCGGCAACCCGCTTGGCGCTGGAGCGCGCCACCCAGTTGTTATTGGAGATATGCGGCGGCAGTGCCAGCGTGATCAGCGAAGTGCGCAGTCAGTTGCCGGCGCGCGTGCCGATCGCATTGCGCCGATCGCGCGCTGAGCGCGTGCTGGGCATCGCGCTGGATAACGATCAGATCGCAAATTTGATGAGACGTCTGCAATTTGACTTTGTGGTGAATGGTGATAATTATCGCGTGACACCGCCGAGTTTCCGTTTTGATCTGTCCATCGAGGCCGATTTGATCGAAGAGTTGGCGCGCCTGCACGGTTATGACAATATCCCCGCACTTGCGCCGCAAGCTGCCTTGACCATGCTGCCATACAGCGAATTGCAACGCCCGTTAGCACACATCCAGAAAACGCTGGTCGCGCGTGATTACCAGGAGATCGTCAGTTACGCCTTTGTTGATGCGCAAGCCGAGCGCGATCTTTGCGGTAACGAGAATCCTGTCGCGCTGCAAAATCCGATTGCCAGCAATCTGGCGGTGATGCGCAGCAGCCTGATAGTCGGGTTGGCCGATGCGTTACGTTTCAATCTGAATCGCAAGCAAGCGCGCGTGCGTCTGTTCGAGGCGGGAGCATGTTTTGCCAAAGCCGGCAATGAATATGTACAACGCCAGCGATTATCCGGGTTGGCCTACGGTGACAGTCAGCCAGAACAATGGGGTGTAGCCGCCAAGCCTGTGGATTTTTACGATGTAAAAGCGGATGTCGACGCATTGTTTGCACCTCAGAAGCTGCGCTTTGTTGCAGCAGTCCATCCGGCTTTGCATCCAGGACGCTCCGCGCAGATATTTTGTGGCGAACAGATGGTCGGCTGGATTGGCGAGTTACATCCACAATGGCAGCAACAATATGACATTGCCCAAGCCTGCGTGTGGTTTGAAGTTGAAATGGGCGTGTTGACACAGGCTAAAGTTCCGCGCATGAGCGAGATCGCCAAATTTTTGCCGGTGCGCCGTGATCTGGCGGTAGTGGTCGACGAGGAAATTACTGTGCAGGCCTTGTTGGACGCCATGCAAAACGTGTCATCACCTTATGTGGCAGAGGTTGGGCTGTTTGATGTATATCGCGGCAAAGGAGTGGAACAAGGCAAAAAAAGCCTTGCATTCCGTGTGTTATTGCAAGATACTCATAAAACACTCACGGATTCTGAAATTGAACCAATCATCACGCAATTAGTGACTGTTTTGCAAAAGCACGGCGCGCAGTTACGCATTTAATTCCAATATGATGGTATTGGGATGAGGGAGAGAAATGACAACAACATTGACCAAAGCTGAACTGGCGGATTTGCTGTTCGCAAAAGTGGGCCTCAATAAACGCGAAGCCAAAGATATGGTGGAAGCATTTTTTGAGGAAATTCGTTTGCAACTGGAGCAAGGCGAGAGCGTAAAACTATCCGGCTTCGGTAATTTTCAATTGCGCGACAAGCCACAGCGTCCCGGACGCAACCCAAAGACCGGTGAAGAAATCCCAATCACCGCGCGTCGTGTAGTTACATTTCATCCCAGCCAAAAATTGAAAACCATGGTGGAAAAGTCCTATCATGGAAAACCACAAGCCTAACTCGGAACTTCCTCCGATACCCGCCAAACGCTATTTCACCATCGGTGAGGTCAGCGAGTTGTGTGGGGTAAAGGCGCACGTGCTGCGCTATTGGGAACAGGAATTCACGCAGCTTAAACCGGTTAAGCGCAGCGGCAACCGGCGGTACTATCAACATCATGAAGTGATGCTGATCCGGCGTATCCGCGAGTTGTTGTACGGGCAGGGTTTCACTATCAGTGGTGCGCGTAATCTTCTGGAGAACCCGAATCAGCCTGATAGCCGCTCTGTTCTGCCTGCGTCAGCGCTGAATGTTTCAGCATTGCGTCATGAAATCAGGGAGATCATTTCCTTGCTCGGCGCATAAATTTCGTCTTTTCAATGCAAATTCTCGTTTCTACTACTCCTTTTGCACTTGTCCAACAAACAGGATTTCTCTAAAGCTGCGGTTAAGTTCTTTGCTGTAAAAGCCGCTCATTATTACACCTGTGCTGTAGCCAACTTGGTCGCCGGGTTTAATGTCAAGCCTGGTGCCAGCCAGCCAGATTACTTCTTGTTTATCATTGACTACTTCCAGATAAGTATAAGCAGTTGCCTGAAGAACGGTTCTTACGGTTCCATGGTTAGGCAAGCTGGTCTGATTTTGCTTGCTGGCCAGTTTTGCCTTGTATGCCTGTGCATCCTGTTCACCACCCCAGTAGCCAAAGTCTGCAGTTGCATTGACTGTGGCGTACTCCACGCTGGATAGATAACTATCGCGATTGGAGCCGCCGATCACGTAAATCCAGTCTTTATATTCAACCACGCTGAACATGCCGCGCGGCACAGTGAGTGGGGTAGTCATTTCCCAGGCGGATAATTGCCCGTCGGCGTTCACCTTGCTTTTTTCCACGCTATCCAGAAATTCCAGCCCGGTAAGGCCTCCAAGTGCATAGAGATAATCGCCGTGTGAGACAGTTGCTAATCCATATCGTCCGATATTCAACGGTTCGGTCATTTTCCAGTTGCGCTTTTCCTGATCGCCCAGCGGTGACCATTCGACGTTGGTAATGCCGACGCCTTTGTCTTGATCATGTCCGCCGATGACATAAGCGGCCGAGCCCCATTTTTTCACTCCATTCACATACCTGGGCATAAGCATGGTTTTTGATTCGAGTTGCCATTCTCCGAGACTGCCATCCGGCATAAAGTCGGCGCGCTCAACCGAGTCCAGAAGAACGCCGCCAAAGCCGCCAAAAGCATAAAGAGTCGTATCCGTTGCAATGAGTTTGCTGCAACGACGCCGCACGAGCAGTTCATTCTTCTCGGTTTCCCACGGACCCAAGGTACCGTCAGGCAAAATAGGTGCGCGCTCGGCGGTACGAAGTAAATTATGCCCATTTGGGCCATTCCCGCCGCCGACCACATAAATTGAACCATTATGTATGACTGCGTCGATAAAGCCGCGCGGTTCCTTTAAATTTGGACCGGCTTGCCAGGGGCCTAAAGATCCGTCCTTGTGTATCCTGGCATATTCCGTCGTATTGAGAAAATCTTTGCCATCGACGCCACCTATCAAGAAGAGAGTGTCATCGATTGCTACTATTGCAGCTCCTGCGCGAGGGATGGTAATCGGGGCGGTTTCTTTCCAATCGGGAACCCAAAGTTTATTTTGGGTGCTACATGCAGACAAAACGCCCAGTAGTGCAAAGATGGCCAATTTATTCATAAACATTTCTTTCAGTTTGATTTCGATCAAGTGTAAGCGCCTGAGTTGTTAGATAACTTGGGGAATGGTTGCGCCTGTCCGCCATGATACACATCATGAGGTGCTTGGTCTGCCAAGTTTTGCTGTCAGGGGCAGAAGTTGCATAGCGAACTAACTTGGACTAAACTGGTCCTAGTTGAGTGAGGTGAATCATGTTGCGTTTAAGTAAATTGGCAGATTACGGCAGTCAGGTCATGGCCTATATGGCGCGTGACGGTGTTGTCCACAGCGCAAGCGAAGTGGCAACGGGGTTGGGCATGGCCCCGACGACAGTGAGCAAGATCCTCAAAATGCTTGCGCGTGAGAATCTTGTCGCCTCTGTGCTCGGTGCAAAAGGCGGTTATATGCTGACGCGCCACCCCTGCGAGATATCTATCGCCGAAATCATCTATGCGATGGACGGTCCGATTTCGATCACCGAATGCAGCGGCACGTCGACATGCGCTCGGGAGTCGACCTGCTCGACTCGAAGCAATTGGCAGGGGATAAATCACATCATTCACGATGCGCTTAATAAAGTGAACCTTGCTGAAATGATTGCGCCCAAGTCACAGGTCGTGGATGTGAGTGCGATACGTGCACGCGGGATATTTGTATGAAGTTTAAATGGAGAATCACATGGCAATAACATTGACGGAATCAGCCGCAAAACATATCCGGCAGCAAATTGAGAAAAGCGGCAAGGGAGTCGGGCTGCGTCTTGGGGTGAAGAAATCGGGATGCAGCGGCTTTGCCTATACCTTCGATATTGCGCAGGAAGTGCTGGAGAACGACACTGTTTTCGAGGGCTTTGGTGCGAAGCTGCTGGTGGATGCGCAGAGTTTGCCCTTTCTCGAGGGGACGGAACTCGAGTATGCAAAGGAGGGGTTGGGGCATGTATTCAAGTTCAACAATCCCAATGTCAAAAATCAGTGCGGATGCGGCGAAAGTTTCGCAGTTTAAGGATTACTTATGAGCACAGCACTACAAAATCTAGTCAATCAGCCCTACAAGCATGGCTTCGTCACCGATATCGAAACCGAGGCGGTTGCTAAAGGTTTGAGCGAAGATGTGATACGCCTGATTTCGAAAAAGAAGGAGGAGCCTGAATGGTTGCTCGAATTTCGCCTGTCCGCGTACCGGCACTGGTTGACCATGGAGGAGCCGGCCTGGGCGAACGTGAGTTATCCCAAGATCGACTTTCAGGACATCATCTATTTCGCACAGCCTAAACCGAAGAAGCAGCTGGCCAGCATGGACGAAGTCGATCCGGAATTAAGGCGCACCTTTGAAAAACTCGGCGTGCCATTGCACGAGCAAAAACTGATGACCGGAGTGGCAGTCGACGTGATTTTCGACAGCGTATCGGTGACCACGACCTACAAGGCCAAGCTGGCCGAGATCGGGATCATTTTCTGTTCCTTTTCCGAAGCGGTGCGCGAGCATCCGGAGCTGGTGAAACAATATCTGGGCAGCGTAGTGCCGAGTGGCGACAACTTTTATGCAGCACTCAATTCGGCGGTGTTCACCGACGGGTCCTTCTGCTACATCCCGAAAGGCACGAAGTGCCCGATGGATCTGTCCACTTATTTCAGGATCAACACCGAAGGCTCGGGGCAGTTCGAGCGCACCCTGATCATCGCCGAGGAAGGCAGCTCGGTGTGTTATCTGGAAGGCTGCACGGCACCGCAGTTCGACACCAACCAGCTGCATGCGGCGGTGGTCGAACTGATTGCGCTGGACAATGCGGACATCAAGTATTCGACGGTGCAGAACTGGTATGCCGGGGACGAGAACGGCAAAGGCGGAATCTTCAATTTCGTCACCAAGCGCGGATTGTGCAAGGGCATCAATTCGAAGATTTCATGGACCCAGGTCGAGACCGGTTCCGCCATCACCTGGAAATATCCGAGTTGTGTGCTGCTCGGTGACAACTCCAGCGGAGAATTCTATTCGGTGGCGCTGACCAACCATATGCAACAAGCCGACACCGGAACGAAAATGATTCATGTCGGCAAGAACACCCGGAGCAAGATCATCGCAAAAGGTATTTCCGCCGGGCGCTCGAACAACAGCTATCGCGGTCTGGTCAAGATCGGCAGCCGCGCGACCGGCGCCAGGAATTATTCGCAGTGTGACTCGATGCTGTTGGGCGATCGTTGCGTGGCGAATACTTTTCCGACCATAGACGTGCAGAACGTAACGGCACAAGTAGAGCACGAGGCATCCACATCCAAG
>DHIV01000025.1 GCA_002403995.1 Gallionella sp. UBA4737
GGAATCCTTGATGAACTTGCGGCGCGATGGATCTTGCGCGGCCATGGATCTTATTTTGGTTTCAATCTGGGTTTTCATTTCTCACCTCCGCCTTGTTCAGCCAACAACGGGTGTTTCGCCACCTTCTGGATCGCCGCGCGGATGCGGTTGTAGGTGCCGCAACGGCACAGGATGCCATCCATCGCGGCGGTGATCTCCGATTCGCTGGGGTGCGGGATCTCCTTGAGCAGCGCAGTGGCCGCCATGATCTGGCCGGACTGGCAGTATCCGCATTGCGGCACGTCCACTTCCTGCCAGGCCGCCTGCACCGATTTACCCAGCGCAGTTTCGGCAAGACCTTCGATCGTGGTGACTTGCTTGTTGCTCGCCATCGACACCGGCGTCACGCAGGAGCGCACCGCGCGGCCATCCAGGTGCACCGTGCAGGCGCCGCACTGCGCGATGCCGCAGCCGTATTTGGTGCCGGTCAGTTGCAGGTGGTCGCGCAGCACCCACAGCAAGGGGGTACCGGGGTCGGCATCGACCTTGGTCTTTTTTCCGTTGATAGTTAACGTGATCATGAGCACACCTCCTGTTTGTTGGGTTGAGCCTGATTGCCAATTTGATTCTGATTGATGGCCTGAACAGCATTGATGATCTGAGCGGCGCAAGCTGCTTCAGCAGACTGGTTACGCATCGAGATCAGATGCGCGAGGATGGACACCGCGATCTCCGGTGGTGTGCGGCTGCCGATGTTCAGGCCTACCGGCCCGTGCAGCCGGGCGATTTCCTGATCGGTGAGATCGAACATCGCCAGCCGCTCGCGGCGCTTCTTATTGTTGGCCAGTGAGCCCAGCGCGCCGACATAGAACGCGGGCGATTTCAGCGCCTCCAGCAGCGCCATGTCATCCAGCTTGGGATCATGCGTCAGCGCGATGATGACAGTTGAGTTGTCCACTTGCAGTGCCAGCACCGCATCGTCGGGCATCTCGCTCATCAGGGTCGTTTCCGGCACATCCCAGGTGTGGCGCATCTCCGCGCGCGGATCGCAGACGAACACCTGATAGTCCAGCGCCTGCGCCATGCGCGAGAGATAAGCGGAAGTCTGGCCGGCGCCGATGATCAGCATGCGCCAGCGCGGGCCGAGCACTGTGGTCAATGTTGCGCCGTCAAATGAAATGCAGTCGGTGCGGCTGGCGTCGTGAAGTTCCACCTGCAATGAATCGAAGTGCAGCGTGCGCCTGACCAGCCTATGTGCATGGACCAGTTGCAGGGCCTGCTCCACCCAGTCCGTGTCGCGCACCGGCTCGACGACGACGCGTATCACGCCGCCGCACGGCAGCCTGAAACGCTTGGCTTCTTCGCGCGTGACACCAAACGTCAGCACATCGCAGCGATCGATTGCCAATTCGCCGCGCTGCGCGCGCAGCACCAGGTCATCCTCGATGCAGCCGCCCGACACCGAGCCCACCGCCAGTCCGTCTCCGCGCAACGCGAGCATCGCACCCGGCGGACGCGGGCTGGAGCCGAAGGTTTCCACCACCGTCACCAGCCACAGCGGCAGGTCACCCGCTTGCCACTCCCGCAGGGTCTTGAGTACAGAAAGATCGACGCTATCCATACATCCCTCCTTGGACATGCCTCCTCGTGCCGGCGGATATTTTCCCAAATTTCCGGGATGGATTCCACCGGCGGTCGACGCGGAATTTTACCGTCCGCAAGGGACGATATCGTACGCCCTCTGGCGGCAAAATCTACTGCGTCAAGATGCCCTTTTCAAATCAACCCGATATTGATCTGCCAGCAGCTCATCGCGCTTCAGCGCGGCCGCAACCATACGTGCGGCATCGCACAGAGTATCTCGCCTGACAGGACGATAATTCAAGACATGGCCAAGCGAACTGCACACACGGGCCAGTATACCCAAGGAGAATCAACATGACCCGGAAGACAAAGTGGCTAGTCGGGATTGCCGTGTCCCTGTTGCTGCTCGTCACGGCAGCGAGTCTGTTCGACTGGAATCTCGCCCGGCCGTATATCGCGCGCCAAGTGAGCAGCGCGACGGGCAGAAGCTTTGCGATCAACGGCGACCTGGAAGTGCATGTTTCGCTGCGCCCTCGCATCATCGCCAACGACATCGTGATGGGCAACGCGGCGTGGAGCAAGGATCCGGTCATGGCACAGATCAAGCGCGCCGATTTCAAGATCGATCTTTTGAAGCTCCTGGTCGGGCGCTTGTCATTTCCCGAGATCTCATTGTCCGATCTTCACCTGGTGCTTGAAGTAAACAAGGACGGCGTGCCGAACTGGGTTTTCGGCAAGCAGGACAAGCAAAGTGAACTCCCCTCGATCGATGCGCTCGCGATAGATCACGGTAGCGTCGAGTTCCGCGATCCCACGACCGATACCGACCTGGCTCTCGAACTCCATACAATTACCGCCACCAAAGACGATCCTGAATACATGGTCGAAGTGACCGGGGCAGGCCAATTCAAAGGCATGGAGACCAGGCTCCAGGCGCGCGGCGGAGCGCTGCTTACACTCTCCAACGCCGTCCGGCCATACCCGATCAAGATAACCGCGACGCTGGGGACAACCAAGGCCAGCATCGATGGGACACTGATCGACCCCCTGCACTTCGATAATGAGGAAGTGAATTTCCAGCTCGAAGGCAGCGATCTGGCGCTGCTGTATCCGATCGCGGGCGTGCCGTTGCCGCCGACGCCTGCGTACAAGCTGGTCGGGTACCTGAGCCATAGCGGCAACATATGGACATTCAAGCGCTTCAAGGGAAAAGTGGGAGACAGCGACCTGAGCGGGGATTTCTCGGTGGACCGCGGCAGGACTCCCCAGCTGATCACCGCCGACTTGGAATCGCAGATCCTGGACCTGAAAGACCTGGCCGGCATCATAGGCGCGAACAGCGCCGCCAAGACCAGCAGCAAGATGCTGCCGACCGAGCCCTTCAATCTCGACAAACTGCGCGCCGCGGATGCCGATGTCCGCTTCAAGGGCGCGAAGATCGTTACCCGGAAGCTGCAAATCCAAAAAATGGACGCGCATCTCACTGTAAAGGACGGTACGCTCAAACTTGCGCCGCTGAACTTCGAGGTCGCCGGCGGCAAAATGGTCACCGAGATCACAATGGACGGACGCAAGTCGCACATGGTCACTCACGCCGACATCACGGCGAAAGGCCTGAACCTCGACCAGCTGTTCCCGGGTTCGAAACTGAATAAATCCAGCGCGGGCACCATGGGCGGACGCGCAAAGCTCGATGCAGGCGGCGACTCGATCTCGCAAATGATGGGGTCGGCGAACGGCGAGGCGGCGCTGATCATGGATGGCGGCACCGTCAGCGAGCTGCTACTCAGGATGTCCAACCTCGACATCGCCAATTCTTTCCTGTTGCTGCTGGGCGGCGACAAGCAAATCCCGATACGCTGCATGGTTGCGAACTTCAAGGCTGTAGCGGGGGATTTCACGGTCCAGGATCTGGTGCTCGATACGCCCAAGGTAAACATCACCGGCGAGGGCCATGTGAACTTTGCCGATGAATCGCTGCACCTGAAACTGGTATCGCAGGGCACGAGCCTGGCCGCGCTGCGCGGCCCGATCGTTATCACCGGCCCGTTCAAAAAACCGTCCGTGCATCCTGACATGGGCAAGGTGGCGGCACGCGGCGGCCTCGCGGTTGGCCTGGGCGTGCTGACCTCGGGCATCGCTGCGCTGATACCGCTGCTCGAGCTCGACAAGAAAAAAGACAGCAACTGCGCCGCGTTGATGATTCAGGCCAAGTCGGATGCGGGCATCAAGCAGAGCGATATCGTTCCCCACTGAGCGTCTTTCCCGGCGCAGACCCCATGTTGCCTACAGGCTACGCGCCCGACTCATGGAGAAATTGCAGCACCACCTGCTCGTCGCGCCGCAGCGCGGCATGCGACATCTCATGGAGCGAGTTGTGCGTTTCCGGCACCAGAGAATGCGGCGCCGTGAGACCCAAGTGATAGGCGCTCAACAGCGCGGGATGCACGTAATACTTGCGGCACACGGCGCGCGTATTGCCGAGCCGTTCCGCCACCGCGTCGAGCGCCCGCAGGATGTTGCGGTCCGCCTTGCTCCGGCTGGCCGCCGGCCCCATCTTCCGCAACGCCACGGCGGCCACCATGGTGCCGCCCCAGGTGCGGAAGTCCTTGGCCGTGATATCGCGGCCGCTGATTTCTCGCAGATAATCGTTGACGTCGTCCGACAAGATCGGCTTGCGCTGGCCGGACTCATCAACATACTGGAATATCTCCTGGCCGTGCAGATCCTCGCAACGCTGCACGATGCGTGCGAGCCGCGGGTCGTCGACCGCCACGATGTGCTCGACCCCGCTCTTGCCGCGAAAGCTGAAGCGCAACAGCGAGCCAATGACCTTCGCATGCTTCTTGAGCATCGTCGTCAGCCCATAGGAGTGGTTCTTGCGCGCGTATTCGTCGTTGCCGACGCGGATCAGTGTCTTGTCCAGCAGCCACACCACCGAGGCGAGCAGTTGACGCCGAGTCTGTTCGCCGGCGCGCAGATCGCGCTCCACGCGCTCACGCAACACAGGCAATATCTCGCTGAATTCGAACATGTGGAGAAACTTGGACTGGTCGCGCGCTTCGCGGTACAAAGGATGGTAGTGATACTGCTTGCGGCCGCGCGCATCGCGCGCAGTCACCTGGATGTGGCCTTCGGGATCGGGGCAGATCCACACGTTGGCCCACGCCGGCGGGATCGCCAGCGCGTTGAGCCGCTTGCGCATGACCGGGTCTCCGATGCGCGAGCCGTCCTTATCGGCATAGCTCCATCCCTTGCCGGAACGGCGCCGGCTGATGCCGGCAAGGATATCGGTGACATAGTTCAGACCGGCGCGGGTCGCCGCCTTGCAATATTCGAGATGCTTGGCTGAATTCATCCTGTTACTCCTCTTTTCAAGCGCCATGGCACTGCACTGAATGAACAGCGATGCGCGCTTTGATTGAGGCATTGTCCACCGGTTTCGCGAGACGAACTGTGCGGCAACGCACCTGGCAAAATGTCGATCTATCGCATCGCGGGCTGCGATCACAAAAAGCGTCAGTCGGCAGCCGGCTCAGCTTGCCCTCAGCGAACCCCCAACCTATCCGCTCCACCAGCCCCGCGTCATCGAGCAACCCTGCCCGGTTAAGCTCGCGGATGGCTAGAAGCTCCAGGTGTTCGTGGTTTGACTGTTGTAGGAGCGGCTCCTGCGTGTGTTGTTGGGGCTGTGTCAATTCCGTCCAGCCTTTGGCTGGCAACGGATTGCCTGACTGTGTTATCAGCCCCTTACAACCACGGTGGTGACGATCTTGTCCAGCCTTTGGCTGGTGACAAGTCGCCTGCATAGCTACCTCTTGCGGGTGCCGCCCGCGAACAAGGCGATGGTTGGTCCTTGTGTAGGAGCGGGCCATGCGGGTGCCCGGACATAAGTTTTTCGTACCCGCGAACAAATAAACAATCGCGGGCATGGCCCGCTCCTACACCCTCCGTTAAAATGAGTCGGGCTAATTATTATCTCTAACCCACTCCGCATAACTGATCCGCTTGGCATCAAACCGATCTGTAGTGCGACAATAAACAGAGGGCGCGCCGAGCCGGCCGATGGGTGCAAAATTATTGATATGCAAACGCGGACCCAGCAAATGATCGGCAACATGAAACATCACCACCTCGCCGATGATCAGCGTATTTTTACCCAGCAATTGCGAGCTATGCAGCTTGCACTCCATGCTGGCCTGCGACTCCGCCACACGGGGCGGCTTGATCTTGATGGAAGGTGCGGCATTCAAATTAGCCGCAGCCAGCTCGCTCTCCCCTTCCGGAAAATCCGCCGCCGAGATATTCATCGCATCGAACAATTCCTCGGTAACCAGATTCACGACAAATTCGCCGCTGGCCAGAATATTTTTCGCGGTGTCCTTAGGCTCTCCGGCGTCATTGAGGCCGATGCTGATGATGAGGTAAAGCGGGTTGGCGCCTACCGCGTTGAAGAAACTGAACGGCGCGAGATTGATCACGCCGCCGGCATTCACGCTGGTTACCCACGCGATCGGGCGCGGCACCACCAGATTGGTCAGCAGCTTGTAGTTATCCGCGACTGAGTGCAGGGATGGATCGATTTGCATGTGGATTTCTTTCTAAAAAATAAGTTGCTTTATGGCCGTAGATCGCCAGCTTACGGGGATTTTGATTTAGGGCAAAGCGAGACTTTTTCATTTTGTTGCTCGCTCAACGGCCAGTTAGCGATTAAAGAAATGCGAAGCTGCCCCCAAGAGTTCGCTAGAATGGCCGCCATCCCCGGCCAGTCGCCGTACTTTCAGAGCCACGTCATGAATGAAGAACGTTTAGTAAACATTGAAGCAAAAATCACCTTCCAGGAAGACCTGATCGAGGAACTGAACAAAACGGTCTATCAGCAGCAACAAAAGCTGGACCGCCTTGAAGCGATTTGTGAAGCGCTCGCAAGACACATCCAATCGCTGGCAGAAGAGGGTAACGAGAGCAAGCCTGCGAACGAAAGGCCGCCGCATTATTAACAAAAAAGGACGGAGCCTGAATATTGAGCTTCGTCCCTATTTACTACACTGCCACCTTTTGTAGGAGCGGGCCATGCGGGTGCCCGGACACAAGTTTTTCGTACCCGCGAACAAAAAAACAATCGCGGGCATGGCCCGCT
>DHIV01000115.1 GCA_002403995.1 Gallionella sp. UBA4737
GAGCGCGTGTTCCGCGCCGTGCAGAATTCCTGGCATCCCTACGGCTGGCAGGAGAACGGTGCGTGGATGAAGATGTTCCAGAATGCAAGGAAGTGGGTAGGTTAATCACTTCGTGATCAAAAAAGGCGACCGTATGGTTTAGCCGTTTGGTTAAAGTGTCGGGGAATTAGGTTTATCAATTCGGGTGTGTTAATAGCGCGCGTTTTGAAGACTGTGTTGACAGACCATCGGTTGTCGCTCCCCTCATTAATTAAAAAAGCCGGCTTATCGCCGGCTTTAATTATTCTGGCAACTCGCTTTTTTAATTAAAGCCTCCACCAGTAAAAGCAGCCCAGCAACCGATGATTATGGCAGTAGCCGCAATAATTGATAAGGCAATCATCAGCAACCTGCCCATTGCATCATCGGACCTGTTATCTGAAGAGGTATTGCTGATACTTATATCGCTCATTTTTGATCTCCTTGGAGGAAGAAATCGTTATCCCAACGATCAGGGTGCATACCAAACAGAAAGATTCAGTTCCGTAACTGCCCAAATTCTGAACTTATCTAATGAAATGGTTTGCCGCAAATAAAGCTATGAAACAGACTACGATCAATGACAACATGACAAAAATAATTGGGATATGCGTCATAAAATTCACAGCAGCACCTCCCAAATAGTTAAGGTCAGCCAAAAAACACGCTCAACGCGAGATAAAAACATGTCAGGGCTGGCGTAATTAAATTAAGTTAAATAGCCACAATTGTCAAGTGGTTATATGACCAGCGGTCAGAGCGTTAACTGTGTGTTTGCAACAGGAAGCAGCCACTGGGGATAGGCCAATTCCAGGCCGCCGCGTGTTAACCCGGCAGATATTGCTTACGGCTGTGACACTAACTTGTAATTTTTGGGCACCGTAAACACGCTGTCGTGCTGCGGTTCGATCTTGAGCGACTTGACCTCGACGGAGAACGACAATATCGGTTCACCTTCGGCCCCTTTCATCGAGTCTTCGGTTTTCTTCTCCGCGAACATTCCGGCGAGGCCGGAGGCGAGACCTTCCGGACTGGTGGGGACCGACTTGCTGGAGGATTTATCTGCTGTTTTCTTGGTTTCCTTGAGCGCACAGGCATTGCCCTCCATGTTCCAGGCCAGACGGGTCGAAATGGGGTAGCCCTTGATCTTTTCCATTTGCTTGCCTGCCTCGAGGAATGCGTTGAGGTCGCCCGGCTTCAAGGAACTGGCGAGATAAGCCGAGATCAGCTTGGCCGCATCCGCCGGAAGTATCTGCTGTTTGCCTGTGCCGGTGGCAGCTCCGGAAAAAGCCCGGGCATAGCTCTCTTCCACCGCCAGGGTGTCACGCATCGCGCGAGTCATCGGCGTGGTCCAGACATTCATGCTCAAAGTGCTGGTCGTATTCCTTGCCGCCTTGTCGCGCAGGTCGACCACCCAGGCGACCTTGTATTCATCGGTGTCAAAACCGTTGATGGATTTTTTCTGGCCTGTCGCTTTGACCGTGAAGCTGGTGTGCGCAATGTGCATGGCGCAGCCGGATTCATGCTGTGCCTCCGGAGGCTTGGCTTCGTCTTGTTTGGCTGGCGGATGCTTGGCCGGTTTGAGGCAGCCTTTCAGGGGACATTCGGTGTACTCCTCCTTTTTCGTGTTGAGCGACCATTTCAGCTTGCGGTCGATTCGCGTTATTTCCGTATCAGATCGTGTGCCGACCAGGTAGCCCGAGAATGTGCCGGTACCCTTGAACGTCGATTCGTCCCGGCGCATGTTGGCGCGCACAAGATGCCGTTCAGTGTTTTCGAAAGGGAAGAAACCCTTGATGCCGTTGCTGACGACCTGCTGCTCGATCACCGCGGTGGGATTGAGCGGCGTGTTGTCGGCCACGTTGACCGGTTTTGTGGCGCACGCTGCAATAACGGCCGAAATAACGATAGCCCCGAGAAGATTGCGTTGCATACAGACCTCCACGTCAATTGCCAGGCGAGTATTATAAGCCAGTGTAGTGTTTACACCATGAACGTCAGCCAGGCGCCGAATGCGCACGTTCGATAAGGTATCCATACCAGCCGTCCATTAGGCAACGAAAATGAGTCAACGGATAAAACAGTTGTTGCTGGTTAGTGTGTGCCTGTTTGCGTTGATTATGCAGGTAATGGCAGATTCGCTGTCTGATTCAGAGAGCGCGCTCGATGCAGAGAGGGCCCTTGATGCCGGTGATTATGCGAAAGCTGCAAAGTTACTCAGGCCGTTGGCGGGACAGGGTCTTGCTCAAGCACAATTAAATCTTGGGTTGCTGTATGCCCAGGGAAATGGCGTCCCTCAAGATTACAAAGAGGCGGTGAAGTGGCATTGTCTGGCAGCAGAACAGGGAAATGCCAATGCACGATTCAATCTCGGGTTGATGTATTCCCAGGGAAATGGTGTTGTTCAGGATTATACGGAGGCGGCAAAATGGTATCGGCTGGCCGCAGAACAGAGTATTGCCGAAGCACAAGATAACCTTGGGAACATGTATAGCAAAGGAAGCGGTGTTCCTCAGGATTACAAGGAAGCGATGAAGTGGCATCGGCTGGCAGCGGAACAAGGTTTTGCCAATGCGCAAACCAACCTTGGGGCGATGTATTACTCGGGGCAAGGCGTCGCTCAGAATTACCACGTGGCAGTGAGGTGGTGGGAGCAGGCAGCAGAGCAGGGTCATGCCAAAGCCCAATTCAATCTCGGCTTGATGTATGCCGTGGGAAACGGTGTTCCCCAGGATTACAAGGAAGCGACCAGGTGGTATCAACTGGCCGCAGAACAAGGCCATGTTAAAGCACAACTAAATCTTGCGGTGATGTATGGCAACGGACAAGGCGTTGTTAAAGATTATGCTCTGGCATATATGTGGGCATACATTGCTGCTGCAAATGGCGCAAATGACGAAATACAAAAACTTTCTACCGGGATCCAGACTTTCGTCGCGAAACAAATGAATGCAGGCCAGATAGCCGAAGCGCGGGAACTCGCTAAAAGATGCATCGAAAATAAATTCAAGGGCTGTTAGCAAATCAAAATGCACGACATTCAGACTTTGAGCATCCACTATTGAAAACTCGACTGCCTGCAAAAGTCGAAAGCGGACATTCGTGCAAGGCAGCCAAGTGCCGCAAGCTGCCCATCAGACTTGATTTTCCATTCGACGCAAGGCAGGATAGCGCCAATTTCTGTCATCCCGGCCGTTATCTTGAACTCACCTGGTCATCACATGCAGAATTCAGATGCCGTCTCCAGCGAAGCTTCGGTTTCGCTGGCCGGACTGGTTGTTGTCATCGCCTTTGGTGTTGCCTGCTTGGGTTTTCATTGGCTTAGCGAGGAAGGCTGGTTCCCTGTTCTCGACAGCGCAAACCTGGCAGTGCACGAAGCAGGCCACCCGCTGGTGAGCATTTTCAGCGCGCGTGCGACCGTCTATGGTGGTACGCTGTTTCAACTTGCCTTCCCTCTTGCTGCCGCATGGCATTTTTATCGCGCCGCCAATGCGAGTGGCACAGCAGCTGCCATAGTCTGGTTGGGAGAAAATCTTTTCAATATCGCCCGCTACATGGCCGATGCCCGTGCACGGCAATTGCCCTTGGTCGGCAATGGTGAGCATGACTGGGCTGAGATTTTCAGCCGCTGGGGCGTCCTGAACCTGGATGGCCGCATTGCGGGTGTGACTAGTGGCATAGGGGGGTCATCCTGGTAGCTGGGGCTGCGGCATGGCTTTATCGACGTTGGCAGGCTGACAGGGAGTATTCGGCGCCCTGACGTGCCTTGGCATGACTCGCCATCAAAATTGGCTTTCAAATTTGAGAACATGCATGCATTCGAAACATGTTTCAGCATTTGCTGATTTATAGAAACTCAAAAATGCGGACAAAGAAAATATCAGCAAAATTATGGCAAGTTTGACAATTGGGTCTTGAGGCTATGATTACTCCAGTGGTATCAGAATGAGTAAATTGTTTCTGCTGGCTTTGTTATCTCCGGTTATTCTTTCTGCTGGATGTGCCACGGCTTCTTATTCTGATGAACGACTTAAATCCGATACAGCCGAATTGCTTGGTGTGCAAGCTGATCAGGTTGTTATTTCGGATAAACGATCATCAGGACCTGCCACTTACTACACTGCAAAAACAAAATCTGCTGAATATTCCTGCACCATGGCGGGAGGCTCAGTTATGAAGTTTGTAATGGATATGGGAATATCTTCCCTGCCAACGTGCCGAAAGAAGGACGAACGTCCAAACAACCAATCCACGAGACCTTGATGATTCCAGAAGTCTGTTTTGGGTCAAGCAGACATTGGCAAGCGGTGGTATGCCGGGTTAACGGGAATTCGTCATTATCCGCTTTGTGCTGTCCGTCATCACCGTCTACGCTCGAAACCGGTTGGCTAGTCTGCGGTGCGATCTGCTGAAGGTATAATGCGCGCCTTTGTCACGGCGTTTTTCTGCTTTTTCATTCTGGAGTTGTTTTGTTCAAGCTCATCGGTTTCATTGCAGGCTATTACTTTTTCGGATTCTTCGGGGCGTTCATCGGGCTGTTCATCGGGTCATTCATCGATCGCACGATGGCGTATGGCGCCGGCGCGATCAATCCGCTGCAGAACTCGCTGCGCCAAGCCGTTTTCCTCGAGACGGTGTTCATCTCGATGGGCAAGCTGGCCAAGGCGGATGGGCATGTCTCTCAACACGAGATCGATCATGTCGAGCAGTTCATGCAGAAGCTGGGCATGACTGCGCAGCATCGCCAGCAGGCGATTGCATTGTTCAGGCAGGGAGCCGATCCGGCGTCTGACATCGCCCCGACCTACCAAAGATTCATGTTCGTATGCGGGCACACCAAACATCTGAAACAGGTGTTGCTGGTTTATCTGATGGTGATGGCACTGGCGGACGGGCATTTCCATCCGGCTGAAGAAGCGTTGCTCGCAGGTATGGCCAGCCGTCTCGGTTATGGCCAGGCCGAGTTCAGGCAGATACTGGACATGGTGCTGAATCAATCCCGCTTCGCCGGCGGACAGGCCACTGCGGCCACTGCACTGGACGATGCATACAAGGCTTTGGGCGTAAGCAAGGACAGCGGCGATGCGGAGATCAAGCGCGCCTACCGCAAGCTGATGAGCCAGTATCACCCAGACAAGCTGATCGGGCAGGGCCTGCCGGAGGACATGATCGCGATGGCAACCGAGCAGGCGAAAGAAATCCAACTGGCACATGACCTGATCAAGAAGCACAGAAATATCTGAGATGAAGATATTTCTGGTTAGACATGGCGAGAGCGAGGGTAACGTCATCCATCAGATCAACGATGATCCGCACCGTATCGTCAACCTGACCGCGCGTGGCACGGCGCAGGCCGAGGAGGCTGCCGACAGGTTGCGCGCTATGCATTTCACCCACGCATACGCTTCCGAGTTTCCGCGCGCGCGGCAAACTGCAGCGATCCTGTTGCGCAACCATGATGTTCACTTGACTATAGATGCTCGCCTTAACGAACGCCGCTCCGGCATGGATGGATTGCCGGTGGCAGTGTTCAACGACTTGGTGCGGTCTGATCCATTGCGCATCAAGCCGGAACGGGGCGAATCTTTTCTGGAGCAGATGGAGCGGCTGCGCAGCTTTCTGGAAGAAATTGCCGCGCGTCACCCGGATGGAACGGCGCTGACGGTGTCACATGAGAACCCGATCATTGCGGCACTGGCTTTGACCGTTGATGATCCCGAGCAAATTGTGCGCGACAGTATCGCCAACTGTGCATGGGTGGAGCTGGATTGGCTTGCTGGGTGTCCGGCTTCTATTTCGCTCCGCGCAAGATGATTTCCACGCGCCGGTTCGGCTGAAGACATTCCGCCTGTTTCGCCTTGCTCATTCTGGTCGAGCATTCCACGATGGGCTGAGTCGCACCTGCGCCGCTGGTGTGTATCTTGTCTGCAGGTATGCCCTTGCCGATCAGGTATTGCCTGATGCTTTCGGCGCGCTGCTCGGAAATCAGCTGGTTGCGTTCCGGATGCCCATCGCTGCGCAGGCGGTCGGTGTGCCCGACCAGCATGACTTCCTCCAGCGCATTTATTTTCTTGATGCGGTCGGCCAGTCTATCGAGGAGCGGCAGCGAGGGAGTTGCCAGTGTCGTTTGGTCAAAGGCGAATAACGCATCAGTGGACATCGTGATCCTTTCAATGACAGGCGTGCAACCATTGATAGAAGCTTGTGCTTCATAGATCAGATCTTCCGCGCTGCGCGCGTAGGATTGCGCATGCTCCCAGCCAGACTCGAGTTTTTCGTGTCCGGCCCACACCAGTTGAATCTCGGCTTCGGCGATGGGGCGTTGCCCGCAGGAAAACTTGTCGTTTTTTTTCAGCGCGGCGATCTTGTTCCACAGATCAGGGCGCACCGTTTCGCTGCCCGGCAACTGTTGCGGTGTATCCATGCTGATGCCGGTTTGCTTTTTCTCCAGCGCATCCAGCAGCGACTCCGCCTGTTCGATGGCGGAAGGAACGATGCCGATGCCTTCATTTTCGTGGTATTCGCCGAGTGCCAGATCCAGCCAGCTGCGTGCCTTGGCGAGATGGTAGTTGTTTGCGCCGAGCTCGCCGAAGGCAAGCTTGTCGGCGCGGCGTTGCAACGATTCGATCTGCTGCAATTGTTCAGGCAGCGCTTCCCCGGCAGCCTGGGCAAGAGAGAGGCTGGCCGCCAGGATGGCGAACAACAGCGCACGCGCGTTACTGATCATGCTTGTGCTCCGGTGAGTTTTCATTTCGTTATGCGAATCAGTGATGCGGTCCATTTCAATGGCTCCTTGTTGTCACCGGCTGCTTTTTTCCCGCGCAAAACGATTTCCACGCGCCGGTTCGTCTGTAAACATTTGACCTGCTTTTCCTTGCTCGTTTTGGTCGAGCATTGCACGATTGGTTGGGTTGACCCTGCACCGCTGGCGTGTATCTTGTCTGCAGGTACACCTCTGCCGATCAGGTATTGCCTGATGCTTTCGGCACGTCGTTCGGAAAGCAGCTGGTTGCGCTCCGGATGCCCATCGCTGCGCAGGCGGTCGGTGTGCCCGACCAGCACGACTTCCTCCAGCGTATCTATTTGCTTGATGCTATCGGCTAATTTATTGAGGTGCCAAAGCGAAATCGGTTCCAGCGTCGTTTGGTCAAAGGCAAACAACGCATCGGTGGACAGCGTGATTTTTTCCATTACCGGCGGAGCAAGTTGCACGCAGTTCTTTATCGCCACTTGTGCCTCGTAGATCCGGTCTGTGACACCGCGCAGGTAAGGTTCGGCATGGCTCCAGCCGGATTCGAATTTCTCATGCCCGGCCCACACCAGATAAACTTCGGCTTCGGCAGCGGGGCGCTGTCCGCAGGAAAACTTGTCGTGTTTTTTAAGCGCGGCGATCTTGTTCCAAAGATCGGGGCGCACCTTTTCGCTGCCCTTTACTTGTGCTGGCATATCCATACTGGTGACGGCCTGCTTCTTCTCCAGTGCATCCAGCAAGGTCGCGGCTTGTGTGATGGCGGCCGGGACGATCCCGCTGTCGTCCTTGTCGTAGTATTCGCTGGTAGCCAGATCCAGCCAGGTGCGCGCCTTGGCGAGATGGTAGTTGTCCGGATCGAGCGCGTCGTAAGCCAGTTTCTCTGCACGGCGTTGCAGCGATTCGATTTGTTGCTGTCCATCGGCGGCGACAGCGAGGCGTTGCTGAGATCACAACTGAATTAGTTGGGATATTGTCGATATACAGGCGAAAAAAAGGACACCTTTCGGTGTCCTTTCATGAGTATTTATTTCGAGTCATCACTCGATCTTGGCTTTGCTGCGCAAGTCGGCAACATATTCCTGGATGGATTGCTGCTGCAGGCGTTGCTGAATTTGTGGCTTGAGTTCTTCAAACGAGGGCACCTTCAGGTCGCGCACATCATCCAGCTTGATGATGTGCCAGCCGTATTGGGATTTCACCGGCTCTTTGGTATATGCGCCTTTTTTCAAGCTAAGCAGCGCGTTGGCAAAAGGCGGAACGAAGTTGGTGGGTACCGCCCAGTCGAGTTCGCCGCCGTGTTCTGCGGAGCCGGCATCTTTGGATTTGGCTTTTGCGATCTTGTCGAAGTTACCCTTCTTGCCAAGTTGCGCGATGATGGCTTTAGCCTCATCTTCCGTGTCGACCAGGATGTGGCGCGCTTTGTATTCCTTGCTGCCGAGATTGACTTTCAGCTTGTCGTATTCCTGCTTGAGCTGATCTTCGCTGATCTGGTGATTCTTGGCATAGTCCTGCACGAATGCACTGACCAGCACCGATTGATCGGCCAGTTCAATTTGCTGGATGACTTCCGGATCCTTGTCCAGCCCCTTTTTTTTCGCTTCCTGCGCCAGCACTTCCAGGCTGATCATATCATCACGGACCGCCTTGCGCAGTTCCGGGGTATCAGCCTGTCCTTGTGAAGTGGCGATTTTGACGCGCATGTCCACACGAGATTGCGGAATTGAGACGCCATTCACCATAGCGGCAGATTTGTCATCGGCAAACGCTGGGTTAGCCACCAGTGCGCTTAATATTGCCAGTGCTGCAAATTTCACAGTTTTCGACATGCTGATTCCTCTTCCTTGAGTTAAAAATTGACAGTTAAATTTCATCGGGCGTGCGCGCTTGTATGGTGAGAGCGTGGATTTCGCGTTTCATCAACTCTCCAAGCGCGGAATATATCATACGGTGACGCGCAACTGTATTGTTGCCGGCAAACTGCGCCGAGACGATGTTCAGCACGTAATGTCCGCCCCCATCACGCGCACCGGCATGACCGGCATGTTTATGACTTTCGTCGATAATTTCCAATACCGTCGGGTCAAGCACGGCAAGCCGTGCGCGCATCCTTTTTTGGAATTCATTCATTGCGGAAAGGTTTTTCTGAACGGCTGCACGTGAACCTCAGCATATACCCCGGCCGTTGCGTAAGGGTCGGCCTTAGCCCATTCCTGAGCCGCCGGCAATGAAGAGAATTCGGCCACGATCAGGCTGCCGGTGAATCCCGCCTCGCCCGGATCAATGGCATCCACGGCAGGAAAAGGGCCGGCCAGCAGCAGGCGTCCCTGGTTTTGCAGGTCTTGCAGGCGCGCAACATGTGCCGGCCGGGTCGTCATGCGCTTGTCCAGGCTGTTTGGCACGTCCCGTCCGATGATTGCGTACCACATTTATGCAGCCTCCATCAGTTGTGTTCCTTCTTCTCATCCACATATTTCGCCAGCCATACGCCTTGCGCCAGGATAAACACCAGCATCAGGCCGGTGAAGCCGAACAGTTTGAAATTCACCCAGCTATCTGTGGAGAAGTTGAACGCCACATACAAGTTTATAAAACCGAGCACCGCAAAGAACAGACTCCAGCTCAGGTTGAGGCGATTCCATGCATGCACGGGCAGAGCGATTTTCTCATGCAGCAACGTGCGCATCAGATTTTTGTGAAACAACAGATTCGAGAACAGCAGGATGACAGAAAACACCCAATACAGCACGGTGGGCTTTAACTTGATAAAGCTTTCGTCATGTAGCAATAGCGTTGCTCCGCCGAACACAGAGACGATGGCAAAGGTTACCCACAACATCACGTCGACCTTGCCATGACGGTATTTTGTCCAGATGATCTGGACGATGGTCGCGGCAATCGCCACCGACGTGGCAACATAAATGCCATGGGTTTTGAAGGCGATAAAAAACAGCAGGACGGGGAATAAGTCGAATAGCAGTTTCATGATGTCATTTTAGTGTCAGTTAGCAGGATGGGTTGCGCCCTTCGGCTTCGCTCAGGACAGGCTCCGCGATACCCATCAACCTTTCTTGTTTTCCAGCGCAAGCGCGGCGGAGTTGATGCAATAGCGCAATCCGGTGGGTTGCGGACCATCGGGGAATATATGCCCGAGGTGCGCGCCGCATTGTTTGCAGCACACTTCCACGCGTGTCATACCATGACTGGTGTCGGTGCGCGACACGACGTTTTCGGCTTTATAGGGTTGCCAGAAGCTTGGCCATCCGCTGCCGGAATCGAATTTGGTTGCAGAATCAAACAAGGCATTGCCGCAACACGCGCAGCGATAAACCCCCGCATCATGGCAATTCCAATACACGCCCGTAAAAGGTTTTTCGGTGCCGCATTGGCGACATACCTGGTATTGCTCAGGGCTTAGTTCTTCGCGCCATTCAGCATCGGATTTTGTAATTGGTGTAGTCATTAAGCAGTCATCCAAAAACACGCCATAAGGTGCACAGAATTCTCAGTGTAAAAACAAGCGAAGTGAATTATTCAGCTTTTTATTTTAATCGAATAGCAGTTTTATAGAACTTCACCGGCATAATCAGCCAAACGAGACCGTTCGCCGCGCAATAACGTGACATGTCCGCCGTGCGCCCACCCTTTGAAACGATCTACCACGTAGGTAAGGCCGGAACTGCCCTCGGTGAGGTAGGGCGTATCGATCTGTGCGATATTGCCCATGCAAACCACCTTGGTGCCCGGGCCGGCGCGGGTGACCAGCGTCTTCATCTGTTTGGGCGTGAGGTTCTGCGCTTCATCGATGATCACATACTTGTTGAGAAAGGTGCGCCCGCGCATGAAGTTGAGCGATTTTACCTTGATTCGCGAGCGTATCAGATCGCGTGTCGCGGCGCGCCCCCAATCGCCGCCTTCTTCGTCGGATTTGTTCAGCACGTCGAGGTTGTCTTCCAGTGCGCCCATCCATGGCGTCATCTTTTCCTCCTCGGTGCCGGGCAAAAAGCCGATGTCTTCACCGACCGGAACCGTGACACGGGTGATGATGATCTCGGTATACAGCTTGGTTTCCAGTGTCTGCAACAGACCCGCCGCCAGGGTCAGCAGGGTTTTGCCAGTGCCCGCCTGGCCTAACAGCGTGACGAAGTCGATATCTGGATCCATCAGCAGGTTGAGCACGAAATTCTGTTCGCGATTGCGCGCAGTGATGCCCCACACGTTGTTCTTGCTGTGAGTGTAATCAGTCAGGGTGCGCAGCAGGGCAGTCTGGTCATTTTGCTCCAGCACGATGGCATGAAACGGCGCATCGCCATTTTTCTGGTAGACAAATTGATTGACGAAAAATGCGCCGCACAACGGGCCTTGTATCTGGTAATAAGTGTGGCCTTCCTTCTGCCAGGATTTCATGTCTTTGTCATGACGTTCCCAGAAATCGGCCGGTAACGGCAGCACGCCGGTGTAGAGCAGGTCGCTGTCTTCCAGCACCTTGTCGTTGAAATAGTCCTGCGCTTCCAGCCCCAGCGCGCGCGCTTTGATGCGCATGTTGATGTCCTTGCTGACCAGGATCACCGCACGCTCCGGTTGTTGGTGCTGCATGCCGATGACCACCCCGAGTATCGCGTTATCCGCTTTGCCCAGTTCCAGGTTCTGCGGCAATTCGTATTTGACGAAACTGGTTTGCAGGAATAAACGCCCCGAGCAATTCTTGTGCGCGGCGGATTCGAGCGCGATGCCTTCCTCTATCTTGTGCGGCGCATCGCTGACGATCTGATCCAGGAAACGGCTGGCTTGCCGCGCATTCCTGGCGACTTCGGTCATGCCTTTTTTCTTGTTGTCCAACTCCTCCAGCACGAACATCGGCAGGCAAATGTCGTGCTCCTCAAAACGGAACAGGCTGGTCGGGTCATGCAGCAACACGTTGGTGTCCAGCACGAACAGCTTGGTGTCGGTATTCTTTTCAGCTTTGACCGCGTTGCCGCGTGAGGTTGGGGACATTACGTTCCTTTAGTTGAGTGTTGTGACGAAATCCAGCACTTCCTGCGCGTGCCCATCGGCCTTGAGTCCGCGCCATTCCCGGCGCAGTATGCCATCTTTGTCGAACACAAAGGTGCTGCGCTCGATGCCGCATACCTGCTTGCCGTACATGTTCTTCAGCTTGATCACGCCGAAAAGTTCGCATACCGTTTCATCGGCATCCGATAGCAGCGCGAACGGCAGGGTGAATTTGGCTTTGAATTTCTCGTGCGACTTGAGGCTGTCGCGCGAGATGCCCACCACCTCGCAATTGGCCTTCTTGAATTTCGGGTACAGATCACGGTACTGCTGAGCCTCAGTGGTACAGCCCGGCGTATCGTCCTTGGGATAAAAATAAATCACCAGATGCTTGCCGCGCGCGCCGGATAGGATGAAGGTCTGATTGCCCGTGGAGGGCAGGGAAAAATCTGCAATAGTGTTTTCTGACATGAATGAACCTGCTAGCGAGGACGACATTCTTGTCAAAAAACGCAGTAAAGGCAAGCATCTTCGCGCCCTCGTCAAACCGGCGCGGTTATGCTACGGTTGCGGCCCGCTTTATCAAAGAAGATTTTCATGACGGATGCAGATTACATGCACCACGCGCTGGAACTGGCAAGCATGGCGCTGGACGCCGGCGAGGTGCCGGTGGGGGCGGTGGTGGTAAAGGATGGCGAGATCATCGGGCGCGGCTTCAATGCCCCGATCTCGCGCCACGACCCTTCCGCTCATGCGGAGATGATGGCATTGCGCGATGCCGCGCAAAATATCGGCAATTACCGGCTGGTCGGCTGCGAGTTGTTCGTCACACTGGAGCCGTGCTTGATGTGCGTCGGCGCGATGTTTCATGCGCGCATCGGACGGGTGGTGTTTGGGGCGAGCGATCCGAAGACGGGCGCGGCAGGGAGCGTGTTCAATCTGTTTACCGAGACGCGCCTGAACCACCATGCGCGCATCCACGGCGGGGTGTTGGCGGAGGAGTGTGGCTTGATGCTCAGCAACTTTTTCGCGATGCGGCGCGCGCAGCAGAAGACAGATAACGAGGATGTTGGATGAAGATCAATATCCATATCTCCACGCAACAGCTAGAGCTATGCGATGACAAAAACCGGGTGCTGCGCCGCTATGCAGTGTCCAGTTCCGAGAAAGGTGTGGGCGAGTTGTTCGGCAGTTTTTGCACGCCGCGCGGCAAACACATCATCCGTGCCAAGATCGGCACGGGACAACCCGAAAACACCGTGTTTGTGCGCCGCCGCCCCACCGGAGAAATCTACACGCCGGAATTGGGTGCGCAGTTCCCGGCGCGCGATTGGATGCTGACGCGTATCCTGTGGTTGTCGGGTAGCGAAGTCGGTTTCAATCGCCTGGGCAAATGCGATACCATGCGCCGCTACATCTATATCCACGGCACGCCGGATTCGGTGCCGCTGGGCATACCCGATTCGCACGGCTGCATACGGATGCGCAACGCAGATCTGGTCGAACTGTTCGAACAGGTTACGGCGGGGACAGAAGTCGAAATCGTCGAATGATTTTCCTGTGGGATAAAGTCAAGGGGGAATGCAAGCATGAGTAATCC
>DHIV01000012.1:0-723 GCA_002403995.1 Gallionella sp. UBA4737
GGCTTGATCCAACGGTTACGAGTGCCATTGAGATATTGCCCCCTTTCATTTCGTCCCTTTGGCTCAAACGCTTCCATTAGCTGTTGCTCCTCTTCTGAACCTAGCCTTCTGGCTCTACTCTTGTTAGCTTTTGGTTTGCGGATGGATTGAACTGGATTTGTAGTCAGAGGATAACCCCATTCCCTTCTGGCATGGTTGAGCATGGCTGATAATGACTGCAATTCTCTAAGAACGGTAGAGTTGCTGACAGATTTCAACCTATGGTCACGAAAACTAGCTATGCGGATAGGAGTAAGAGCAATCAGACTCAGCTTGCCTATTTGACTGTTACTGATTGTAGCCAACCTGAAATTTTCCGAATCTGCCCCACGTAACAGGGGTACAACTTCATCCTTATAACGCTGGATAAGCTCTACCAGGGTGGTTTGTTCTATCGCACTACGGCAAACATATGATCCGATGTCTTGCTCACGCTCAATGGCTCTAGCCCATTTCTCCGCATCTTGTTTACTGAGGAAAGTTTTTTCAACAGGTGAATAGCCATGCTTGCGAACTCTCGCTTGCCATTTACCATTTCTGTTACGGATCGTTGCCATTATAATCACTCCTTGGGTCAGGAGTGGGTCACAGCAGATTTTCTAAAGATTCATTTAGCTGAAATGCTTGTCTGATAAGGCTTTACAGCCTATCAATCAAGTAAGAGTACTGCGTTCGGGACGCAGG
>DHIV01000012.1:899-18978 GCA_002403995.1 Gallionella sp. UBA4737
AGAGTACTGCGTTCGGGACGCAGGAGTCGGAGGTTCGAATCCTCTCACCCCGACCAGGCATAGTAGGTCTTCAAAGCGGTGCAAGGATCAGCAGCACCCGATAAGGGCCATGTGCGCCCAGCGTGACGGTCTGCTCGATATCGGCGGTGCGCGAAGGTCCGGAGATGAAATTCACCGCGCGCGGCGGCTGTTCATATTCCTTGCGCATCAGATCCCAGGCATCTTCCATCGTGGCGACGATGCGGCGCGGATCCAGCACGGCCACATGGGTTTCCGGCAGTAGGCTGGTAGTGGCTGGCGTATCGGCGCCTGACAGCAGCATCAAAGTTCCTGTTTCTGCTATCGCGCAAAATGCACCGGTGATGCCAACCAGATACTGATTTTTAGCCGGGCGTGACTGCATGTCCAACCCGGCAGCGCTCCACGGCAAGCCAGCCAGCGACGGCCAGCATACGCCGCTGACAGGCAGTTTCTTTTCGCGCAGATAGCTTGCCAGCAATGCAGGAACTTCCATCTTGTCGTTGGTTTCGAGCACGTCGCTGGACAGTTTGAGGGCGCGCTCCTTGAAGCACGCGACCAAATCACCAGGAGGCGGTGGCAGCGGTCCGCGCGGGTGATTTGCAAGGTGGCTGGCTATCGTTTCCTGATGCGCGCCCACTGCAGCTTTTTTTTGCGCGCTGCGTATTCTGCCGAGTATCTTGTCGCGCGCGTTCATTTGTGCGCTCCACGTTTATACAACTCACGAAATGTTTGTCCCGATGGCGCGGGGAAGTCGCGACCGTCCGTCCAGCCGCTGGCGCCGGGCAGCGTGTGCAGCAATTTATCTTTGCCGCCCATCATGCTCATGACGCGTACGCCGATTTTTGTCGCCAGCGCATATATCGCCGGGTGCAGCGCCAGCCATGCCCATGCCTTGAGCATCAAGGTTTCCTGGCGCGATTTCATGCCGAGTTGCGTCTGCTTTTCGCGCAGCTTGCGCAGCAGATCCGGCAGCGGAATTTTCACCGGGCACACCACCGCGCAAGCACCGCACAAGGTCGAGGCATTGGGCAGGTCGGGTGATTTCTCGATGCCACCCAACAGCGGCGTCAATATCGAACCCATCGGGCCGGGATAGACCCAGCCATAAGCATGCCCGCCGATATTCTGGTATACCGGGCAATGGTTCATGCACGCGCCGCAGCGTATGCAACGCAGCATTTCCTGCATTTCTCCACCAATGAGACTGCTGCGGCCATTGTCGAGCAGGATGATGTGGAAGTGTTCCGGGCCATCATGATCTTCTTTCGCTTTGTTGCCGGTCAACACCGACACATAGTTGGTGATGGATTGCCCGGTGGCGGAGCGGGGCAGCAGGCGCAGCAGCGTGGTCACGTCTTCCAGCGTAGGCACCACTTTTTCTATGCCGGTGATCGCGACATGCACGCGCGGCAGCGTCGTCACCAGCCTCCCGTTGCCTTCATTAGTGACGATCAGCACCGAGCCGGTTTCTGCTACTAAAAAATTAGCTCCCGAGATGCCCATGTCCGCGTTCAGGAAGGCAGGGCGCAGCACTTCGCGCGCCTCGCGGCACAGTTCGGCGATACCGGTCTTGCGCGGCAGCTGATGTTTCTCCGCGAACAGGTCTGATATCTCTTCCTTGTTCTTGTGCACCACCGGCGCAACGATGTGCGACGGCGCTTCATGCGCGAGTTGCAAAATATATTCGCCCAGATCGGTTTCCATCACCGACACACCCGCCAGTTCCAGCGCATCGTTCAGGCCGCACTCTTCGCTGACCATGGATTTGGATTTGGCTGCGGTTTTTGCCCCATGGTGGGCGGCGATTTCGGCGACGATGCGGTTCACGTCGTCGCCGGTCTCGGCCCAGTGCACGATCGCGCCGCGCGCGGTGGCCTGCTGCTCGAAATGCAGCAGCCAGTGCTCAAGATCATTCAGCACGCGGTCGCGTATCGCTGCGGCCGCGGTGCGTGTCTCCTGCAGATCGTGAATCTCGCTGATGACCGCCGAACGGCCTTCAACGAAGCGTGACTGCAAGCGCGACAACGCTCCCTGGAGTTTGACGTCGGCCAGCTTGATGGTGACCTGTTTTTTGAATTGGAGGGAGGTGTTTTGCATTATTGATTATTCCATATTCCATGACATGCAAACTCACGGTTATATAAATCTCCCCTAGCCCCCCTTTCCCAAAGTGGGGAACCAGTCAGGCTTTGATCGGGGAGCGTTCCTCCCTTTAGCAAAGGGAGGTTAGGAGGGATTTTAAATGTCATGAATTACGTAATCCTTAGTTGGGTATTTCTTCATCCAGGCCGGACAGCACTTCGGCTACATGCAACACGCGGGTGGTGTGATCGCCATTGCGGCGCAAGCGGCCTTCGATATTCAGCAAACAGCCGAGGTCGCCGCCGACGATGGCATCGGCAGAAGTCGCCGCGATATGCGCGCACTTGTTGTCCGCCATGCGCGTCGACAGCTCCCCGTACTTTACCGAGAACGTGCCGCCGAAACCGCAGCAGGTGGTCGATTCCACCATCTCGTTTATCGTGACACCTGGCATCTTCGCCAGCAGCGCGCGCGGTTGTTTGTAGACATCGAGCTCGCGCAGGCCGGAGCAGGAATCATGATAGGTCAGCGTCCCCTGAAATTTGCCCGGCACCTTTTCCAGCTTGGCGATCTTGACCAGAAAATCGGTCAGCTCGTAAGTGCGCTGACCAAGAGCGGTGATTCTTGCGAGCAGCGCAGGGTCATCTTTGAAAATATCGGGGAAATGCACGCGTATCATTCCGGCGCAGGAGCCGGACGGCAGAACCACATAATCGAACGCTTCGAATTCGGCGAGGAATTTTCGCGCCATTGCCTCGGCGGATTTGCGGTCGCCCGAGTTGTAGCCGGGTTGGCCGCAACAGGTCTGCTGCTCGGGAACGACGACCTCACACCCGGCCGCTTCCAGCAACTTGATCGCGGCAAAGCCTATGCGGGGACGCATGGTGTCAACCAGGCAAGTGACGAACAGTCCAATGCGCATCAATTTTCTCCAGATGGTTAATCGCAATAACGCTTAAATTTGTACTACGCGAAAGCCGCTCTTCGCTAAGCACCGCTATCGACACTGTCGGTCGGTGAGCAAGGAGATAAACCAGTCAGATGAATGGTTGGTGAAGATATCAAGCAAAAGCACTACGTTAAGCTTTGCGCTACTTATCTGGTTTCCCACCTGTAGTTTTGCGAACGCGCTCGACCAGGGGTGAAGCACCTGGCCTCAATTCCCGTGCTCGTTCTATTGCTTTGGCCTGCGTGGGCAAAACATCGCTTGCTCTTTCTGAATTGGCTTTCCTAACTGCAAAGTCACCTTCGGGTCGCCGTTCCACAAATAACTTTTTGTCACTCTTATTAACACTTAGCTTTAGACTCGACGTCGCTTTGTGTAGAGTGGCTTCCGGAACGCCATCAGCACGAAGTTTCTCGATGAGCTGTACGACCGCGCTACCTTCCATGAGCTCTAAATCCTCGCGCAATCCTGCGCCGACATACCCACGCAACAAACCCTGATACCCAGAAAAACCTTTGAGCGGCGCAATCTTCTTCAAATCATTCACCACATCCTCTGGCATCCGCAAGGTTACGGATACCATCGGACGATCTTTCGATAAACGCTTTTTAATTGTTTCCAGTTTCATAACTATCCCTTTCGTGAGGCTCGGCCTTGCGCGCCGAAATGATGCGTATAAATTCATCTTCAATGTCCAGATGCACTATATACAGGAGCCGAAAATCAAAGTCGCAACCTAATGCACCTTCCCGCTTCTCGTGGTTTTGCGAGGCATCCCAGTATTGGATGAACGGATCAAAGAACACTTGTGCGGCCTGCTCAAAAGAAACGCCATCATGATTCTTTATGTTTAGCTTGGCCTTTTCCTTGTTCCACCTAAAACGAATGCCGCGCAGTTCGTATTCAATATCCATTGTTAGATTTTATATAGTGTATTGCTTTTGTCAATACACTTATGAATTATATAGGGGGCTAACAGAAGGGATATTTATTAGGCCAAGGCCCAGCGCCGACCATAAATAATGGAAAAACACTTCAATGGCCGCAATTGGCACGATCCTGAATCAGGAGCATTGTGTGACGCTCTTAATGCGGCCATCGAATTTATGCATACAGTCCGTCGTTCAGGCCATTAAAGCCGGCTGAAGATTTACCGCTTCAACTGTTCAAGAAACACGCTGATTCCCGCACGTGCGACCTGCGCGTCCTCGGCAGACTTGACGCCGGACACACCCACAGCACCGACGCATTCCCCATCGACCATGATGTGTTCGCCTCCCTCGATCATGGTGAGTCCGCCGGGGACGGACAGAAAAGCGTTGCGGCCACCGGCCACGACTTCTTCATACATTTTGGTTGTCCTGCGTCCCACCGCCGAGGTGTGCGCCTTGCCAGTGGCGATCTGTATGCTGCTCAAGTTTGCGCCATCCAGGCGTTGCAGCCACAGCAAGTGACCGCCGTCGTCGACGATCGCGATGGACACTGCCCAGTTCTGGCGCAGCGCCTCGCTTTCGCAGCCCGCAGCAATGATCTTCACATCGGCCAGCGTCAAACATTTTTTATTTTTCATTTAATTCCTCCTTGGTGTTGATTGAAAGTAGGAGCGGGCCATGCGGGTGCCCGGACAAAAGTTTTTCGTACCCGCGAAAATCTGTTCGCGGGCCGCTTCGACAAGCTCAGGACAGGCACGCCCCGCTCCTACACACATGCTGCTCTTAATTGCTATGTAGCGTGATAACCGAGTTGTTTCGAAATCTGCGCACCGGTTTCCATCACTTGCGCGATCCATTCGTCGCGCCGCCGTTCTATCGGTGCAGAAATGGACAAGCCGGCAACCACATGGCCGCTGGCATCATGCACTAAAGTGCCGATGCATCCCACCCCCAGTTCGGCTTCCTCATTATCCAGGGAGTAACCGCGCTTTGCTGCGGCGATACAGTCTTGCAGCAGGGCAGTTATCTTCGTGTGGGTGTTTTTGGTATACGCGAGCAGTTTGCTGCGCTTTGCATAACTGCGGCACGCCGCTTCGCCTTGATCGCCCAGGATCAGCTTGCCTACTGCCGTGACATGCAATGGCGCGCGGCTGCCGATCACCTGTTCCACCCGTATCATGCGCTTGGCGAGAGAGCGTTCGATATAGACGACTTCATCGCCCTCGCGCACGGTCAGGTTGACCGTCTCGCCCAGCCGGTCGCGCAACTGTTCCATCAGCGGCAATGCGATTTTTCTGATGTCCACGCTGGCGTGAACCCGGCTGCCCAGTTGCATCAATTTGACGCCCAGATGGTAATTGCCTCGGGTGGTGCGCTCCACGAAGCCATATTCAGCCAGCGATGCAAGGATGCGGAACGCGGTGGAGGGATGCAATCCCGTTTCAGCCGAAAGTATCTTCAGGCTCACGGGGTCTTCGTGTCCCGCAATCACATCCAGCAGCCTGGTCAGCCGTTCGATGACTTGTATGGAGTCCGGCCTTGCTTCTTTTTTGCGCGTAGTCATATTTCGTATTGTGAAAACGATTGTGTATTGCGAAATTATATGACAACCCGTATTCTGTCAACAAATCTTTTTGGCAATTCTTTCCATCTGCCAATTCCCCAGAGCGAATGAATTTCTGACCATGAATTTCACCGGATGAACAATAAGGAGCAAGGATCATGAAAACTAACGTAGCTGCCGCACCTCAATTCTGTGCAGGCATTCAACATTTCGGTACGGCTTGGGAAGATTTTGCCCAGCATGCCCAGTCGGCTGTCATCAAAGAAGACAAGTCTGCGATCAGCGACCCGCGTGCGCCGGACGCGGTGTATCAGACATTGTTGATGGCCGATGCGCTGCGCTATCTGACGCTGCAAACCTGCGGCTCAAAAGGCTCCGGCCACCCGGGCGGGTTTGCCAGCAGCGCCGAGGCCTATGCCTCGCTGGTGATGCTGGGCCACACCAATATCGTGACCGAGGTGGGTCACCATGCGCCCGGCTTCTACAGTGCGATGTTCCTCGACACGTCGCTGGAAGAGATGGGCATCAAGACAGTGACCGATCTGATGGCGCGCTTCCGCGAGAAGCATGGTTTGCTCGGCCACTTGTCCGGCGCGATTCCGGGCCTGCTGGCGCCTGCTGGTCCGCTGGGCCAGGGCCAGCACTTCGCGATGGCGGGCGCGCTGCTGCATCCGGGCAAACTGTTCCCGGTCACTATCGGTGACGGCGGCATGGGCGAACCCTATGTGCTCAATTCGATGATGCACTTCAATACCGCCTACCCCAAGGTGACCAACTTCCTGCCGACGCTGATCTGGAACGGTTACAGCCAGGAGCACCACTCGATGGTGTCGCGCTTCAGCAACGCGGAAATGATCGCTTACTGGAAGGGCCACGGTTTCAAGGAAGTGATCCTGGTCGACGCAAAAGATTTCGACGATACCAAGCAGGCCAGCGCCTATGCGGACAGCTCTTACTTCTCGCACAAGCAGCGCCTGGCTTTTGCCGGCGCAGTGCTGGCCGGTGTGGACAAGGCTGCGAAGTCCGCGCTGGGCGGCACGCTGACCGCATTCATCATCAAGCAGATGAAGGGCGCCGGTGTGCATACGGTAGGCGCGAAGTCGCACAACCTGTATCCGGCCGACAGCCTGGACAAACCGCACATGATCGAAGGTTTGCAGCGCCGCGCGTTGAATCCTGAAGCATGGGCCATCGTGCGCGAGAATTTCGTGCGTGCCGGAGGTGGGCCGGCAGTGAAAACCGCAGTGACCGAACATGTGCTGGATCTGATTCCTTTGGGCAAGATGCCGCTGCACGAATTCGCCAAGGGCGAGAAGGCGGTGCCGGCAACCGCGATGGGTGCGCTGGCGGCTTTCGTGGGCACCAAAGACAAGCGCTTCGTCGTGAGCAATGCCGACGGCAACGAAGCATCGGCGATGAAGAACATCAACGATGCGTTGAAGATCCGCCATCCTACCGTCGATCCGCTGTACAACCAGGAGCCGGAAGGGCAAGTGTATGAGCCGCTGAACGAGGATGCGTGTGCCGGTCTGGCATCTGCGCTGGCGTTGTTCGGTTCGCGCGCATTGTGGTTGTCATATGAAAGTTTCGCGATCAACGGTTGGCCTATCGTGCAAACCGTGGCGCAGGCGATGGCCGAACTGCGCCGCAAGACGCCGTCCATCGTCACGATGTTCACCGCGGGTGCGCTTGAGCAGGGACGCAACGGCTGGACGCACCAGCGCCCGGAGATAGAGAACTACTTCGCCGCGCAGATGCGCAACGGCAACACGTATCCGCTGTTCCCCTGCGATGCGAATGCGATCCAGGCCGCCTACGAATATGCTACCAACAGCTACAACAAGTGCATGGTGATCATCGCGTCCAAGAGTCCGCTGCCGGTGTACATGAGCATGGGCGAAGCCAAACACGCGGTTGAAGAGGGCGCAGCGATTATTTATGAAAGCAAGACCGGGAGCAAAGGTACGGTTGTTTTCGGCGTGACCGGCGACATGATCTTCCTGCCGGTATTCGAAGCCAAGGACAAACTGGAAGCGGATGGTTACAAGGTGCGTATCGTTGCGATCGTGAATCCGCGCCGCCTGTATCGTCCAACTGACATTTCATGGGACACCGTGTCGGAGCCGGACAACAAGTTCATGGATGACGCGCATTTCAACGCGCTGTTCGACGGCGATGTGCTATTGGCCGTGAGCGGCGGCCCCAGCGCGGTGCTCGAGCCGGTGCTGTTGCGCACCCGTGCAGCCAGACGCGACACCTTTGCGTGGAAGCGCGGCGAGACGACGGCAAGCCCGAACGAGATCATGGAATTCAACGGCCTTACCGGTGAGGCGATGACCAAGCGTGTCAAGGCGCTGAAGGGTTGATCCTGTGTTGAGAGCTAAGCATGTCAGAAATTATGGAGTTCTATATAGTTCATGATAGATGCGATACAGCAGCCGTCATTCCCGCGAAAGCGGGAATCCAGCTTATCAAATAATCTCCGCGTAGCGGACAAAGCCGTGTTTGAGGTGTTGTCCCACTTCGTGGGGGTTTCATTAATTGTCTGGATTCCCGCTTTCGCGGGAATGACGATGTGGAGGGGCTTGCATACTGTGGCACTTGTTTCGAGTGTTATCTTCAATTTTGTAAAGCTCAATAAGTATGTCTGATACCAAAATCATCGTTCTGGACGATGACCCTACCGGCTCGCAAACGGTGCATGGCTGCCTGTTGTTGACGCGCTGGGACAAAGATACCTTGCGCGAGGCGATCATGGATGCCTCGCCGCTGTTTTTTGTGCTGACCAATACACGGGGCATGGCGGCCGGGCCTGCGGCGGATATCACCCGTGAGGTGTGCAAGAACCTGAAGCTGGCTTTGGTTGAGCTGAAGAAAAGCGGACGTGACATCAATCCGATTCTGGTCAGCCGTTCGGACTCGACGCTGCGCGGTCACTACCCGGTAGAAACCGATGTGATCGCAGAGGAGTTGGGGCCATTCGACGCACACTTCCTGGTGCCTGCATTTTTTGAGGGTGGCCGCCTTACGCGTGACAGTGTGCACTACCTGTTGGTGAACGGTAAGGAGACGCCGGTGCATGAAACCGAGTTCGCCCGTGACTCGGTGTTTGGCTATCGTTACAGCTATCTGCCGGATTATGTCGAGGAGAAAACGGCCGGGCGCATCAAGGCGGCCCAGGTCGAGCGCTTCCTGTTGCGCGATGTGCGCGGTGACAGCATGCCGCGCCTGATGCAGTTGCATGACAATGTGTGCTGTGTGGTGGATGCCGAGAATCAGAACGATTTAAATCATTTTGCCGAGCAGTTGCGTGTGGCAGCCAGCCAGGGCAAGCGCTTTCTGTTCCGCAGTGCAGCCAGTCTGCTCACCGCGCTGGCACGCCTGCCGGGCCAGCCTGTGGCTGCGCAGGACATGGCGAAGTATGTTCGTGGCGGCCGCCCGGGCGCGGTGATCGTGGGTTCCCATGTCAGGAAAACCACCTTGCAACTCGAACAGTTGCTCAAGATGCGCGGTGTTGCACCTATCGAAGTGAACGTGGAACAATTGCCGTCAAATCGCGATGCACTGCTGGCGGAGATCGTCCGTCTGTGTGAACAGAGTCATGCCGCCGGCAAAACGCCTGTCGTTTTTACCAGCCGATTGGAAAAGTCATTTCCCGATCAGGCAACGCGGCTGGCATTTGGCGAGATGGTTTCTGCCTTCCTGATGGATGTGGTGCGTAATTTGCCGAAGACCCTGGGTTTTCTGATCAGCAAGGGTGGCATCACATCAAATGATGTATTGAGTTCAGGCCTGGCGTTGCGCACCTCGCGGGTAGTCGGGCAAATCCTGCCGGGATGTTCGGTGGTATGCTGTCCGTCTGATCATCCGCGTTATCCGGATTTGCCGGTGGTTATTTTTCCCGGCAATGTCGGTGATGATCTGGCTCTGGCAACGGCATATGGCAGGCTGGCCGGTCATGAGATTGAGCTGTAAAAATTGAATTCGGAGCAGTTTAATTGCGGGGCATTACCGGGAAGTGAGTGTATGTTGCAGAGTTAAAAATTGCACTTATTGCGGGCAGCCGGTTTGCGGTAAGCTTGGCAATACTTGCATGGGCAAGCTGTTGTGTGTAGTTGGTAAGTGTTTTTTGGTTCCTGAGTGTTTTTTGATTTACCTTAACCAGAGGAGAGCAATATGAACATTAAAATTAAAACTGTCTTCACCGTTTTAGCACTGGCCTCGTCCTTTTCAGCTTTAGCCGCCGAACCGATCAAGATCGGTGTCTCCGGCCCATACACCGGCGGTTCCAGCCCTATGGGCGTCTCGATGCGCGACGGTGTGAAGCTTGCGGTATCCGAGATCAATGCCAAGGGCGGTGTTCTTGGCCGCAAGATCGAACTGGTCGAGCGTGACGACCAGGCCGACAATCAGCGCGGTGTGCAAGTGACGCAAGAGCTGATCAACAAGGAGCAAGTGGTGGCTGCGGTGGGCTTCATCAATACAGGCGTGTCGCTGGCGGCCCAGAGGTTTTATCAGGAAGCCAAGATCCCTGTGATCAACAACGTAGCTACCGGTTCGATCGTCACCAAGCAATTCCTGCCACCTGAATATGCTGACAACTACGTGTTCCGCACCTCCGCGAACGATACCATCCAGTCCGCGATGATCGTCGAGGAAGCTATCGACGCCCGCAAATTCAAAAAGGTTGCGATCCTGGCTGATTCGACCAACTATGGCCAGCTGGGGCGCGAAGACCTGGAAAAGGCGCTGGCAGCCAAGAACGTCAAACCAGTCGCGGTGGAAAAGTTCAACATCAAGGACGTGGACATGACTGCACAGTTGCTGAAATCCAAGGAAGCGGGTGCCCAGGCTATCCTGACCTATGGCATCGGACCCGAACTGGCGCAGATCGCCAACGGCATGGAGAAGCTGGGTTGGAAAGTCCCGATGATTGGGAGCTGGACACTGTCCATGGGCAACTTTATAGATAATGCAGGCAAGAACGGCAATGGCGCACTGATGCCTGAAACCTTCATCCAGGAGCCTAACACTCCCAAGCGCAAGGAATTCATCGCAGCGTACCAGAAGGCTTACAATCCGCCGAATGGCCGCATTCCCTCGCCGGTTTCGGCAGCACAGGGTTATGATTCGATGTATCTCCTGGCGGCCGCGATCCAGCAGGCCGGTAATACCGACGGCGTGAAGATACGCGAAGCGCTGGAAAACCTGAAAGGGAAAATTGACGGTGTCGTGACCACTTATGAGCATCCCTATACTCATGACGACCACGAGGCTATCACCAGGAACATGGTGGTGATGGGCGAGGTCAAGGATGGTCATGTCATATATGCCCATGCATCTGACAAGAAAACAGTATTACGTGAAAAAACCAGGAAGTAATTAGTCGTTGCAGCAATAACCTTGTAATCATTTGGGCCGGGGATCCCCGGCCCAATTAGCAAACAGACGGAGCTCTTCTGATGCAAATCCTCGCGCAACTCATAGTAAGCGGCATAGCGCTCGGCATGATTTACGCCTTGATCGCGTTTGGCTATCAACTTACTTTCGCCACATCGAGCACGCTGAACTTCGGCCAGGGTGAAGCCCTGATGCTGGGCGCGCTGGTCGGGCTCACGCTGGTAGGCCACATGAGCTACTGGCTGATGCTGCCGCTGGTGCTTGTGTTCGGTGCAATGCAGGGAATTTTTGTGGAACGTGTCGGGGTGAGGCCCGCGATAAAGACAAAATCCGAATTCGGCTGGATCATGACCACCATTTCCCTGGCCATCATTTTCAAGAACGTCGCCGAAAATACCTGGGGTCACGACGATCTTACGTTTCCTTCGCCATTACCCATGGAACCGTTACAGTTCTTCGGGATAAGAGTGTTGCCGATGGAAATCATGATCGTGGTGGGTGCGCTGGCGATCATGCTGGCAGTGGAATTATTCAATCGCAAATCCATCTACGGCAAGGCCGTCGTGGCAACCTCCAATGACCGCGATGCCGCCGGCCTGATGGGCATCAATACCGGCATGGTGATCACCTTTTCTTACGCGCTCAGTTCCATGACCGCGGCTTTTGCCGGCGTGTTGGTCGCGCCGTTGACGCTCACCGGCTCCACGATGGGTGTGGTGCTGGGCCTGAAGGCCTTTTCTGTCGCGATCATCGGCGGCCTCAACAGCGGCATGGGTGTGATTGTCGGCGGCCTGATCCTGGGCATCGCAGAGACCACCACTGGATATTACATTTCCACCGGTTACAAGGACGTGCCGGGGCTGTTGCTGCTGCTGCTGGTCCTGACGATCAAACCGGCCGGCATGTTCGGCAAATCCGTCATCAAAAAGGTATAGCATGGGTGTGTTCAACAAGATTGCCATCGTCCTGGCCATAGCTGTTGCTGCGTTCCTGCCCACTCTCTGGCCCAATCCGTATTATGTCCATCTGATGGTGGTGATCGGCATCTATGCGATCCTGTTGCTCGGCCTCGATATCGTGGTGGGCTATGTGGGTGAAGTCTCGCTCGGTCACGCCGCGCTGTTCGGGATCGGCTCCTATACCGCAGGTGTGCTCAACTTCCAGTTGGGCGTCCCGTTTTTGCTCGCGATACCGGCGAGCATCGTCGTCACCGCGATTTTTGGCGCCATCCTTGCACTGCCGGCATTGCGCGTGAATGGCCCGTATCTGGCGATGGTGACATTGGCATTCGGCACCATCATCCAGATCCTGATCAACGAGATGGACTTCCTTACCAACGGGCCGATGGGGATCTCGATACGCAAGCCGATACTTTTCAGCCACCAGATCACTGGTGCCGACTACTACTACATCGTTTTGCTGGCATTGGTGCTGACGCTCTTTGTCGTGCAGCGCATACTCAAATCCCACCTTGGGCGCGCTTTCGAAGCCCTGCACGACAGCCCGGTCGCATCGGACTGCATGGGGGTGAGCGTGTACGGTTACAAGGTCTATGCCTTTGTCCTGAGCGCCAGCATCGCGGGATTGGCCGGCGGCTTGTATACCTATTCAGAAGAATATATTTCGCCCAATACCTATAACTTCGAGTTGACCATCCTGTTCCTGCTGGCGGTCATCATGGGCGGGCGCAAGACACGCAGCGGCCCGATCCTCGGGGCTATCATCATCGTGATGTTGCCAAACGTGCTTTCCGATATCGAGCTGTTCCGCGAGATCTCGGTCGGCATCGCCATATTCACGGTAGTGTATTCAGCTTACGCCGTGACAGCCGGTCAGCGCACGCTGAAACAGGTAACGCTGCCGCTGCTGGTTACCGTCGGCCTGGCGGTATCGGGTTATGTGATGAACAATATCACCGAGCAGCGCCTGACGATATTCGGCGTGATGATCCTGTTTGTGGTGTATTACCTGCCGAATGGCATCATGGGTTTCCTGCGCAGCATCGTGCTGAAAGTCCGGCCGCAGTGGATACATCGGCATGAACTTGTACTCGAACACGGCGACAAGCAACATGTATGGTCGGTGCCTGACCACCCCGTCACCGCCAGGGGCCATCTGCTGGAAGCGCGCAACATCGTGATGCAATTTGGCGGATTGAAGGCTCTGAACGAAGTCAATCTGGATATCGCCAAAGGCTCCGTGCATGGCCTGATCGGCCCGAACGGTTCGGGCAAGAGCACCATCATGAATGTGCTCACCGGCATCTACAAACCGACCGCGGGCGAGATCGAGTTCAACGGCAAGATCATCACCGGCGCTACGCCCTCATCCATCGCCGGCGAAGGCATCGCGCGCACCTTCCAGAACGTGCAGTTGTTCGGCGAAATGACCGCGATCGAAAACGTGCTGGTCGGCCTGCACCACACTTATCGCCACAGCCTGCTCGATGTCGTGTTCCACACTCCGCGCTGCCGCAAGGAGAAGCTTGCGGCGAGGGTGCGCGCCGCCAGCTTGCTGAAGTTCGTCGGTCTTGCCGACCTCGCCAACGAGGAAGCGCGCAATCTGCCGTACGGAAAACAGCGTTTGCTGGAAATCGCCCGTGCGCTGGCGCTGAACCCCAGCCTGCTGCTGCTCGACGAACCTGCCGCCGGCCTGACTGCGCCGGACATCAAGGAGTTGATCGTGATGATCAACAAGATACGCGGCCATGGCGTCACCGTGATCCTGATCGAACATCACATGGACGTGGTGATGAGCATCTGCGACAAAGTCACGGTGCTGGATTTCGGCCAGAAGATCGCGGAAGGCACCCCGGCTCAGGTTCAATCCGATGAAAAAGTCATCGAGGCGTATCTTGGCGGCAGCACTGCGGCGGCCTGAGAAACCCATGAGGAGACAGTAATGTTGCAGATTCAGAATTTGCATGCCGCATATGGCAAGGTCGAAGTGCTGCACGGCATTTCAATAGCGGTGCCACAAGGCAAGGTGGTCACGCTGATCGGCTCCAACGGCGCTGGAAAGACCACCACGATGCGCGCGGTATCCGGCATGATCAAGCCGGTGAGCGGCAACATCAGTCTCAACGGCAAAGACATCACCGGCATGACGTCGAACCGGATCGCCCGCGCCGGTCTGGCACATTCTCCCGAAGGGCGGCATGTGTTCGCCACGCTGCCCGTGTCTGATAACCTGTTGCTGGGCGCCTTCCCTCGCCTGACATTCGGGCGCGAGCGCGGTGACGTGCAGGGCGACCTGGCGCGCGTGTTCGAACTGTTCCCGCGCCTCAAGGAACGAAAAGATCAACTTGCAGGCACGCTGTCCGGCGGTGAGCAGCAGATGCTGGCGATGGGGCGCGCGCTGATGCTCAACCCCGATGTGCTGCTGCTGGATGAACCCTCGATGGGACTGGCCCCTTTGCTGGTAAAAGAAGTCTTCCGCATCATCCGCGAGCTGAAGGCGCGCGGCATCACCATGCTGCTGGTCGAGCAATTTGCTGCCGCGGCACTGGATGTCGCAGACTACGGTTATGTGCTGGAGAATGGCCGCATCTCGGTGCACGGCCCGGCGGAGCAGCTGAAGAACGACCCGGCGGTCAAGGCAGCCTATCTGGGTGTAGCTCACTAACCGCTGCCACAGGAAAAACATCCGCTGTAGGAGCGGGCCATGCCTGTCCTGAGTCTGTCGAAGCGGCCCGCGATCAGGCAGTTCGCGGGCATGGCCCGCTCCTACAAATTGCAACTGTATTTTTAGGATTATATTGCCCTAAATTCCCGAGCCGATCTCCTCACCATGACCACACATATCCATCGCCGCATGCGCCGCCTCCGCTGGACCAGCTACTCGCTGGTGGCGTTGTGTTACATGCTGGCCTATTTTCATCGCATGGCGCCGGCAGCGATCGCGACCGACCTGCAACAATCTTTCCACGCCAGCGGCGCTGCACTGGGCGCACTGGCTGCCGCGTATTTTTACACTTACACGGTGATGCAGATCCCGGTCGGCGTGATGGCGGACACGCTCGGTATACGCAAGATCGTCGCGATCGGCGCGGCGATTGCCGGCGTGGGCTCGGTATTGTTTGGCATGGCCGATACGCTGGCGGTCGCTACCGTTGGCAGGATACTGGTCGGGCTGGGTGTCTCATCGATGTTCATCTCGCTGATGAAACTGAATTCGGTATGGTTCCACGACCGGCATTACGGCACCATCGGCGGCATGTCGCTGATGCTCGGCAACCTGGGCTCGGTGCTCGCTGCCACACCGCTGGTCTGGGCGGTGTCGCAGACATCCTGGCGCAACGTGTTCATCGCAGTCGGAATATTTTCTATGGTTCTGGCTGTGCTGGTCTGGTTGCTGGTGCGTAACCATCCCGGAGAAGCCGGTCTGCCGTCGATGCGCGAACTGGAGGGAGGCGAGGCACATCCGCTTCATCAAGGACACTGGTACGGCGGCCTGCTCAAGGTGATGAAGAACCGCGCCAGCTGGCCCGGTTTCTGGCCCAACCTGGGTGTAGGCGGCAGCCTGTTCGCGTTTGCCGGACTGTGGGGAGTGCCTTATTTGCGCGATGTCTATGGCATGGAACGCAACGTCGCCGCCAACCACACGATGTTGCTGTTGTTCTGCTTCGCAGTCGGCGCGCTGCTGATCGGCTTGCTTTCCGACCGGCTCGGCAAGCGCGTGCCGGTGATCGTTGGCGGAATTGCCGTGTATGTGCTGTGCTGGATACCGATCGTACTCGCCTGGCACCTGCCAGCCAGTCTCAGCTACGCGCTGTTTGCATTGATGGGGCTGGGTGCGTCCGGATTCACGCTGACCTGGGCCAGCGTAAAGGAAGTGAACCCGCCGGCGCTGTCCGGCATGGCGACCAGCGTCGTCAACACCGGTACCTTCCTCGGCGCGGCGATACTGCAGCCCTTGGTGGGCTGGGCCATGGATCAGGGCTGGGATGGACGAACGCTGGCGGGTGCGCGGGTTTACTCGGAGCAGAATTACCAGGTCGGCCTGGGCATCATGTTTGCCTTTGCGATCGTCGGCCTGCTCGGTGCGATGACGATCCGTGAAACCAATTGCCATTACATCACCATTCCACAGAAATAAATTTAAGGCTCTACGCAAAGATTATTCCGGGACCTTATCAGAGCGATATTTAAGGAGAACGACATGTCGAAACCGATTTTAAAATTATGGATCAACGGCCAGCGCACCGAGAGCCGCAGCGCGCGTCTGTCTGACGTGACCAACCCGGCCACCGGTGTAGTGATACGCCAGGTGCCGCTGGCCAGCCGCGAAGATGTCGAAGCAGCGATCGCTGCCGCCAAGGCCGCCTTCCCGGCCTGGCGGGATACCACGCCGCTGCGCCGCAGCCGCATCCTGAACAAGTTCCGCGAGCTGCTCGAAACGCACCGCGCCGAGCTGGCGCAATTGGCCAGCGAAGAGCACGGCAAGACACTGGAAGACGCCGCAGGGTCGGTGCAGCGCGGCATCGAGGTGGTGGAGTTCGCCGTCGGCGCTCCGCATCTGCTCAAGGGCGAACATGCAGAGAACGTCGGGCGCGGAGTCGACTGCCATTCGATGCTGCAGCCGATAGGCGTATGCGCGGGCATCACGCCATTCAACTTCCCGGCGATGGTGCCGATGTGGATGTTCCCGATCGCGATCGCCTGTGGCAACACCTTTATACTCAAGCCTTCCGAGAAAGTGCCTTCGTGCAGTTTGCGCATGGCCGAGCTGTTCAAGGAGGCGGGGCTGCCCGACGGCGTGTTCAACGTCGTGCCCGGTGACAAGGAGGCGGTCGATACGCTGCTGAGCCATCCTGACGTGCGTTCGATTTCATTCGTCGGCTCGACACCGGTCGCGAAATATATCTACGAGACCGCCGCGCATCACGGCAAGCGCGTGCAGGCGCTGGGCGGCGCGAAGAACCATGCCATCGTGTTGCCGGACGCTGCACTGGATTTCACCGCCGATGCGATCATGGGCGCAGCCTACGGCTCTGCCGGCGAGCGCTGCATGGCGATCTCCACCGTGGTCGCGGTGGGCGATGTCGCAGACGCGCTGGTGGCCAGGCTGAAGGCGCGAGCCGAGAAACTGGTGGTCGGTCCCGGCGACAAAAAGGGCGTCGATATGGGCCCGGTGATCTCGGCCCCGCATCGCGACAAGATCGTCGGCTATATAGCCAGCGGCGTGAAGCAAGGCGCGAAACTGGTGACGGACGGGCGCGGCATCAAGGTGGCGGGTCATGAGAATGGTTTCTTCGTTGGACCGACGCTGTTCGACAATGTTTCCACTGACATGACGATCTACAAGGAAGAGATCTTCGGGCCGGTGCTGATCGTGCTGCGCGTCGCGAGTTTCGACGAGGCGATCAAGCTGGTCAACAGCAATCCCTACGCCAACGGCACCGCGATCTTTACCGGTTCGGGCGCGGCCGCGCGGCGCTTCCAGAACGAGATCGAAGTCGGCATGGTCGGCATCAACGTGCCTATCCCGGTGCCGATGGCGTTCTTCTCCTTCGGCGGCTGGAAATCCTCGCTGTTCGGCGACCTGCACATGCACGGCATGGAAGGCGTATATTTTTACACCCGCACCAAAGCGATCACGACACGCTGGCCGGAAACGGCGGAGCGCAGCGCTTCCACGCTGACGATGCCGACACTGGGTTAAGGAGAGCGATATGACAGCAATCAATGTAGGATTCATCGGCCCCGGCATCATGGGCCGCCCCATGGCGCTCAATCTGATGAAGGGTGGATACAAGTTGTGGGCCTATGCGCGCCGTCCCGAAACATTGCATCTGCTGACCGAGGCGGGTGCCACTGCGTGTGCGACACCCGCTGAAGTTGCCAAGCATGCCGATGTGATCTTCACGATGGTGTCGGATACCCCGGATGTGGAAAGCGTGATCTTCGGTGAGTCGGGCGTTGCAAAACATGCGCGCAGCGGCAGCGTGATCGTCGACATGAGCACGATCTCGCCAACCGCGACCAAGGTGTTTGCCGAGCGGCTGGCGAAACAGGGCGTCGAGATGCTGGACGCGCCGGTGTCCGGCGGCGAGACCGGCGCGATCAACGGCATGCTGTCGATCATGGTGGGCGGAAAGACCAAGGTGTTCGAGCGCGTCAAACCGCTGTTCGA
>DHIV01000083.1 GCA_002403995.1 Gallionella sp. UBA4737
GATGCAATGTCTGTTGATGATTGAGTGGGAGTGAGCCTAATTTAACTATTTGATTGTAAACGAAAATATTTTGTGAATTTTGTGTGTTTCGAAAGTCAGAATCTTTATAAATCAATTGGTTAACTTTTTGCAGCAAGCGTCATATTTCCATCGAGAAGAGGCCGCATAATTTTTCTGATGGTATTTTTAATGGCACCAAAATAAATATCCATTTTGTATAGCTGCGATACCATGAGTCGGAAAAATCACTGGTGATGGTATCGCGCTGGACAAAAGCCTAGTCTGGCAAGTGTTTCAACCAAGTTCAGGCCACTTTGCAATCATGGTATCAAGGCTCGGAAAGTCTTCCGATCCGGGGCTGCAATGAATAACGGACGATTGTTGACCGCATCCATGATCATGTCTTTTGCCGTTTCCGAAAATATCATGACGACCACATCGAAACCAGATCAACTATTACTTTGTTTTCGGCCAACTGACACGCAGAAGGGCATCAGCCGTGCAACTGTGAGAAAGTTGGCAGAATATCTTGGTTTCACAGGGGAAGCACAAGTGATTCACTATGCGGTGTGCAAGTTGGCGAAAGAAGTGCTGCCGTCCTACGGAGCCGACGACGGCGAACTGACGCCGAAACAGTTGGCCGCAATTCGTAAAGCGATACCCCAATGTCGCGCAAAATCGGTCAAATCGAGTTTGTTTTGAAGCATGGGTAAACATTGTTTTCTGACTCCGGAAGCAGGCGAAATCGTATGGTGTCACTTCCCGGAAAATAAGGGGAATAGCTTCCCGTAGGCTTTGTCCAACGTGTAAACCACATGTGAGTTTTTCCTATTTATCCTTGGCGCGTTTTGTTGCCTTTGCCGCTTCGGGTTTTGGCGCTTTTGACGCGGCTTTTATCTTCGTCTTTATGACCGCTACCTTGCCGGTTGATGTTCGCGAACCCGTGGATGCCTTGGCTGGCGGCTTTTCTTTCACCGGCTTTTTAAGCGCTACTTTTTTGGCTGTTTCGGGCTTGCTGGCGGCAGGCTGTTTCGCGGTCTTTGCGCTTGCGGGTTTTGTCGGCGCTTTGACATCCTTGCTTGTCTTGGCCTTGGTTGCTGTTACCTTGGTTGCCGTCGCCGTGCTTCGCCGTACAGCCGGATTCGTCGGCGCAGCAATCGCTGCCATCTCGATGCCGAACACATCGGCCAGGGCGGAATCATCGAGCACTTTGCCGGATGCCGGGCCTTTCTTCGCTTTCGGCAGTCCGGCGCCGGCTTGGGCGACAAGGTCTTTGGCATCGACCCGGCGCAAGCTGAAGAGCAACTCGGGCTGTAGATCGAGCCTTGCGCCGATGCCATAAAGCACGGCGGCGACGTGCTTGCACATCGAGGCCCAGTCCGGGCAACTGCATTTGAATTTGATTTCTTTGGGCGCTGGGAAAAGGCCGGTGTCCGGTTTGCAGATATGCTCCATTACACCCTTGGAAAGTTTTCCTTGCAGCAGTTCAACCAGCGAGTCGATTGACCCCGCGCAACCGGCGCCGATAGTTTGCCATTGTTTGTCGGGAACCGCCGTCACGCTCACATCGACCGTATAGAGACTCGACCCCATCACCTGCGCCCGCACTTCGCCCGCCGTGATTTTGAGGTCGATCACCGAGCCGTTGCGCACATAGGTGCGCCCGCGCGGAAGACGGTTGGAATAGTCGCTGTATTGCTCCAGATTGTTGCACCAGGCCTTGCCCCAGAAGGTCTTGGCGATAGCGCCACGGCCAGGTTCAACAGGCGAAAGTTCCGCCCCGGCTTTCTTCGCCTTGGAGGCGGCTTTTTCGGCCTTCCTGCGACGCTCGGCGACCGAGACATAGGGTGCCCATCCTCCGTATCCGTAACCCATTTCTTTTTTCCTTGATGATCAGTTTTATATCCAGCATAACGCACGCTAACGCTGGCTACGTTTCCTGTGCCGCATGAATATCGAGCTTCACCAGATTGAGCAATTCTTTATCGCTCATCTCGGTCAGCAGGAGTTCCGCGCCGCCTTCCAGCACATCCTTCACCAGTTGCAGCTTCGACTCGATCATCTGGTCGATGCGATCTTCTATGGTGCCACGGCAAACAAATTTATGCACCAGGACATTTTTCTGCTGACCGATGCGGAAGGCGCGGTCGGTGGCTTGATTTTCCACGGCGGGATTCCACCAGCGGTCGAAGTGGATCACATGTGAAGCGGCGGTGAGATTCAGCCCCGCGCCGCCCGCTTTGAGCGAGAGGACGAAGAAAGGTGTCAGTTCGTCTTCCTGAAAACGCTTGACCAGTTCGCGGCGTTTGGCGACCGGCGTACCGCCGTGCAGCACCAGACCCTCACGCCCGAAGATGGAGCCGAGAAATGCCGCCAGCGGTTCGGTGGTTTCGCGAAACTGCGTGAACACCAGCACCTTCTCCTGCTTCGCGGCGATCACCTCGACCAGCTCGCGCAGGCGGGCGAATTTGCCGCTGTCTTCCGCGCCCCATGCCCCGTCTCCCAGCCATTGCGATGGGTGGTTGCAGATTTGTTTGAAGCGCATCAGGAACGACAGCACTACCCCCTTGCGCCCGATTCCCTCGGCATCTTCCAGCGCATGCGCGAGCTGCTTCACCGCTTGCTGATACAGCGCCGCCTGCGTCGTGCTCAGGTGGCACCAGGCTTTGAGTTCGGTCTTGTCCGGCAAGTCGGCGATCACGCTCTTGTCGGTTTTCATCCGGCGCAATATGTAGGGGCGCACCAGTGTCCGCAGTGGGCCGAAGTGTTCGTTATGTGCCAAGCGCTTGGTGAAGTTGGCGAAGACTTTGTCCGAGCCGAGCAAGCCGGGGTGGGTGAAATCGAAGATGGACCAGAGGTCGGAAAGACGATTTTCCACCGGGGTGCCGGTGAGCGCGATGCGCGTGTCGGCCTTGAGCTTCTTGACTTGTTTCGTTTGCTTGGAACCCGGATTCTTGATCGCCTGCGCTTCATCCGCCACGACCACGCGCCAGTGTATGTCCGCCAACGCGGGCAGGCGCAACAGCGTGCCATAGCTGGTGATAACCAGATCGACATCACTCAATCGCTCCGCATCCAGCGCGCGCAAATCGGTTGCAGGCATGGCCGATGGATGGGCGATCAGCAGGCGCAGGCCGGGCGTAAAGCGTTCGGCTTCCGCCGCCCAGTTGGTCAGCAGCGAGGCCGGTGCGATGAGCAGGCTGGGGCGTGCTGCACCCTTGTGTTCGCGCTTCAACACCAGCAGCAATGCCAGTACTTGTATCGTCTTGCCCAGCCCCATGTCGTCGGCAAGGCACGCGCCCAACCCGAGCCGGGTGAGAAGATAGAGCCAGCGCACACCGGCTTGCTGGTAAGGGCGCAGGCTGGCCTTGAGTTCCGGGCCTGGGTCGATTCGCGCCAACCCTTCCGGTTGGCGCATGCCGCGCAAGGTTTCAGCCAGCCAGGGGCCTGCGCTGAGTTGCGCCCAGCCGGCATCGTCGGCAAGGGCGGCATCATCCAGCGATGCGCCCGCCATCAGGCGCATGGCCTCGGCGAAGGGCAAGCCATTTTCAGTTGCCGACTGCTCGATGGCCTGGAATCGTTCCAACACGCGGCCAAGTTTTTTGCGATCCACCTCGACCCAGCGACCGCGTATCAGTTGCAAGCCTTCCACACCCTGCATCAGCACCTTGATCTCGGCTGCGCTGAGGCGCTCGCCATCGAGCGTGACCTCCATGCTGAAATCGAGCAGCGCATCCATCCCCAGCAGCGATGGCGGTCTTGCGCCGACACTGGCCTTGACCAACGGTCGCGCGGGTCGCCCAGCCTGCCAGTTGCCCGGCATGCGCACGATGATGCCGGAGGCTTCGAGTTTTGGAACATCGGTGAGAAATTGCAAGGCATCCGTCGGCATCCAGCGCAGCGGATGATATATCTCGCCCGCCTCGACCATTTCGCGCAGCCACTCGCACTGTTCCGCCGCGCGCTGCACCGGCAAGAGCAGCGAGAGCAATTGCGCCTTGCTCTTGCCATCCGAAAATTCGGCCAGCGCCTGCGATAGCGGCAAATGCTGCGCCTTGCCATGCGCCGACAGGCGCGGCGTATAGGTGGCAAGAAAGGCGAAGGGTGCTTCCATATCTTTGCGATTTTCCGCGAGGTTGAAATGCACCCGCCCGACCAGATTCCATGCGGGATAACGCGCCTTGATGAATTCCTGAAGCTTGAGTTTCGATGCCGCGAGATCGGCGCGCAAAGCGGCATCGAGTTCCGCCCAGAGCTTCGCCAGCACGTTTGCCGTAAAATACTCCCACCCCGTCATGGGCGGCAGATCGACCAGCATGACCCAGAGTTTGGCTTCGTCGGGCACAGCGACGGCAATCTCGCCGCCTTCCGGCGTGGCACACAGCGCCGTCATATAACGAACCGCGAAATCGCGCCACCAGGCTAGGGCAGTGGGCAGTGCGCAGCCTACCTCGGACGCGCCCAGTTGCAGAAGGCCATGCCCGGTGTCGACCGCAAAGGCTGCGGCGAGGCGATCATGCAGCGCTGCCAGAAGAGGCGGCGCATCGGCATCCGCTGCCAGGCGCAGATGGCCTTGCGGCGTCAGGAGCGGCGCGAGCGCGCCAGCGGCAGTGGGTGACATTAGCGGTTTCAAAAAGGGCAGTCGCCGTAGTCATCCATTTTGGCCGCTTCGCGCTGCACCTTCTTGAGCCAGACTTTGACCTTCTTGATGTCTTCAAACGCGATTACATCTTTTTTAAGATCGTGGATGGTGTGCTGGACACCAACGATTTCGGTGGCGAGACCGCGCATGATGGTGCCGGGTGACATCCTATCGAAAGGACTGATACCAAACTGCGCCATGAACCCGCCTTCGACATGGAATATTTCCTGTTCCAGCTCGGCCAGTTGCTCTTTGAGTATTTTGTTGTAATGCTTCAGGCGGTCTTCGCTGATGTTGTTGACGGTGGCTTGGTCTATGTGTTCCAACTCCAGTTGCAATTTCAACAACTGCAATAAATTTCTCTTTTCATAGGCATCGTTGACGCGCTGCATCAAGGTGGTTTTCCGCTTGCGCTCCTGTATGTCGGGTTCGCGATCCGGGTGCAGGGCGCTGACCAGCTTCCGGTAAACCTCGCGGATGGACTGGCTGACCTGTTGCTCTTCGGCCTGTTGCTGTGCTTCCTTGGCGAGTTGTTTGGCCGATTTTTTTCGCTTGGGTTGGAGTTCCTTCCAAGCCTGCCGCTCAGCGTTGTTCTTCGCCCACTCTTCCTCCATTTGCGCCTCGACACGCTTGAGCAAATCTTCCGGCGAACTCGTGTCCAAGTCATCGCCCAGATCAACACCCAGCACATCCTCCATCATGGATTTCATGCCCCTGATGTTCGCGGCTTCTTTTTTGTCATAGTCGGAATTGCTGTGTTTGTTGTAAACGGCTTTCAATTCTTTATCGTCACGGCTGGCCAGCAATTTCCCGGCGAGTTCGACAATCAAACTGGCGATCATGCCGCGTTCGCTTTTTTTCATCTCTGTATGATCGCAGGCCTGGTCGAGGCTATGCAAAAACTTAACTTGCATATCCATCAAATTCACAACCAGCGGCAGCAATTCACTGGTGTATTTTTGCTGGTAGAGTGGTATGGCGGTTTCCCAGTCAGCCAACTGGACGCGCTTTTTTTCAATCTGTTTTATCAGCTTGTTGAATGCCTGTTGTCCTTTGGAAAGCTTGGGCTGGTCGTGGCTGGTGATCACGGCGATGGTCTTGAGATGAGTTCTGGTCATGATCTGGTCTTGCTACTAAGATTTCGGAGTTCAGAAAAGCCATAAAACGCATTCAATTATATGATTGTAATGGAAAATACAGTATAACGAAGAGTGTGGTAATGGTTGTCTAGCAAACACCCCAAACAACTCAGGAGACCGCGATGAATCATGGCACAAAAACAACAAGCCTTCCAGACTTGACGGCGAGTCTACTGTCAGTGATGGTGTCGGATAAGCCTAGTGTGCAAGAAGCGCAATATAGTGCGCAAAAATAAATAGTGGTGTATATTATGCGCATGAAAGCGCGCAAAAAAACTATTGGGAGTCCGATTACAAACGTGGAGCGGCTTGCCGTCGAGCTTCGCAAGATTCGTCGCGGGCGAAAGGTTAGTCAGCAAGAACTATCCGACCGCGCAATGGTCGCGCGCCGCACAATTACCAATGCGGAAGGAGCCGGAAACGTTGGCGTGAAGGAGTTTTGTCGGATTGCCAGCGGGCTAGGGTATGAACTGGTTTTAAGACCGAAAGACACCGTGGTGTTTGAGGAGCTTTCGACCACCTTTAAGGAAGATGAATGAACGCCTCGGAACCGTTTGATATCGAGAAGCTGTTCAATAAAATCCGTCAGCTTGAAATACACACACCACAAGGTGTGAGTGGCAGGCTGACCAAAGAAAGTCGCTACGTCTTCAACTACAATCATGTGAATGACGATGCGGCCGTCTCACTTGTGATGCCAGTACGGGAGGAAAGCTACGCGAGTGGGGACCTGATGAGCGTATTCGCAATGAATCGCCCCGAGGGATACCTTCACTACATCATTGAGGAGCGGTTGAAACGCCTTGGTGCGCCGAGCGATATGTTTCTGCTGTTTCTGGCCGGCAGTAAC
>DHIV01000094.1:0-2418 GCA_002403995.1 Gallionella sp. UBA4737
GCTTTCTGGCGCGCCATCCAGCTTGGTGGCATCGGCTTGGCATACCCGCCCACACCCTGTGCCGCTTCGCGCTCTTCGTCGGTCTCGTATGGCACGTCGATGAACTTGGCGCCAAGAGATTCCACTTGCTCCTTCACCGCCGGACGCACATCGGAGGCTTCGATCACCGCGCCCAGGCGCTTGGCGGTGGCGATCGCCTGCAAGCCCGCCACGCCGACACCCAGCACCACTACGCGCGCCGCTTTCACGGTCCCCGCGGCGGTCATCAGCATCGGGAAAAAACGCTTATACAGATTGGCCGCGACGATCACCGCCTTGTAGCCGGCGATGTTGGCCTGCGAAGACAACACGTCCATCGCTTGCGCGCGCGAGGTGCGCGGCAGCTTCTCCATCGAAAATGCGGCGATGCCCTGCTTGGCATAGGCCGCGACCAGTTCGGCATTGTGCGGCAACAGCAGTCCGACCAGCACGGTGCCCTTGTTCATCCTGGAAAGCTCATCGGCGCTGGGCGCCCTGACCTTGAGCACGATCTCGGATTGCGCGTAGATATCCGCCGCGCTAACCAGCGTTGCGCCTGCTGTCTGGTATTCAGCATCGGGAATGCTGGCCCCTGCGCCCGCACCGGTTTGCACCGACACCTTGTGCCCCGTCGCCAGCAGCTTCTTTACCGTCTCCGGCGTGGCTGCGACGCGGGTCTCGCCTGCGTACGTCTCCGCAGGAATGCCTATACGCATGAACTTCTCCTCTACGTGGAATTTTTGATGCCTGGATTTGGATATCACCCGATACAGATTTTTTGCGCGGGTGATTATACCTGTAGTGTGCTGAAAGTGGCTATCTGACCTGCATGCAAACTTGGATTTGCCGGATTTTATTGTTGCCCATTCTCGATCAAACGATAATCAGGAAAACCAGCGCAGGAATGCCGCAGAGCCGAGGGCGACAACCCCAAGTGTAAGCAAGGCACGCCAAATAAGAAGCTGTTTGTCCTTGGCCCACCCTGAATCCGACTTTGCATAGATGACCGCCAGAATAAATCCAGCAACGGCGCAAGATATTTTGATCAGCAGCGCATCCACTGCTATGCCGTGAATATCCGGCAGATGGCCTTCAAAATAAAAAGTTGTGATGCCGAACAGCGCCCCGCTCGCCGCCTGGATCGCCCAGGCCGCTGCCGCGAGCAAGGCAAGCCGGTGCTGCACCGCTACATCGCCACGCACCAGCCAGAGGGCCGATGCTGCTGTGCCTACCACGGTTGCAGCACCGAAGTTATGAATTACCTGGATGAGTGCATAAACAAAATTCTGCACGCCCTAATACTATTTGACCGTAGCTGTCACAGAAGCCTGTACTCCGGTCATGGCATGGCTGGATGTTGCTTCTTTCACCACGATAGTATGTTTGCCGGATGTCAGCACCGGCAAATCGATGCTGCATGGGCAATGGCTGACATCGCGAAACACAATGGGATTCTGGTCGTCGACATAAATATGGACGTGATTGCCATTGGGACCCAAATGGACGTTGAATGCCAGCTTGTTACCGCTGTCACTCGGCAGCACCTCACCGTTTGTCGGTGAGGTGATGGTGATCGAGCCGGAATCTGCTGCAAAAACCGGGCTTGCCAAAGCAACCAGGGCAAAACCAAAGAACAAACTGATGATCCGTTTCATGACATCCTCCTTGATTGAAATAAACACGAGTAATATGGTCAACTACAGGAGCGAATTCAGCGCTCTATTCGGAAAAAAGTCAAGCCGGCAATACCCGGCACTGGGCGTATCCCGAAGTCTAAGCATGCCTGGGACAGTGAACCAGCCCATGCTTGTCGCCCGCAATACGTTTACACTTCTCCGTTATAATTCCGCGTCACATTAACGCTGCTCCCACCCCATGCCCGCCATCCGGCTGTTGCCCGACCTGCTCATCAATCAAATCGCCGCCGGAGAGGTCATCGAGCGCCCCGCTGCGGCCCTGAAAGAGTTGCTGGAAAACAGCCTGGACGCCGGTGCGACGGACATTGCAGTGCAACTGGAAGGCGGCGGTATCAAACTGCTGCGCGTGCGTGACAACGGCCAGGGCATCGCCAAGGATGAATTGCCGCTGGCGCTGATGCGCCACGCCACCAGCAAGATCGCCTCGCTGGATGACCTTCAGCAGGTCGCCAGCATGGGCTTTCGCGGCGAAGCATTGGCAAGCATGGCGGCGGTGGCGCAACTCACCCTGACCAGCCGCACCGCTCTTGATGCGCACGGCTGGAAAGTCGAAGCGATCGACGGGCGGCTCAGCGAAATCACCCCCGCCAGCCATGCGCAAGGCACCACAGTGGAAATACGCGAGATATATTTCAACACCCCGGCGCGGCGCAAATTCCTGAAATCCGAAGCCACCGAATTCGCCTGGTGCGAGGAAGCCTTC
>DHIV01000094.1:2656-2800 GCA_002403995.1 Gallionella sp. UBA4737
AGCCACCGAATTCGCCTGGTGCGAAGAAGCCTTCAAACGCATCGCGTTGTCGAGCCCCGATGTCGCGTTCTCTCTGCAACATAACGGGCGCACGATCTGGCAATTGCCCGCAACCCCTCCCAGCCTCCCCAACCCCCCACCCCC
>DHIV01000093.1:0-743 GCA_002403995.1 Gallionella sp. UBA4737
GCTGTGCAAGCCGACTCCCGTCACGCTGACGGAATTTTTTAAGGTGCGTTGCTTGACCATTGCCACTTTGATTACCGAAATTGTATAGATAATTTTACCACAGCCGGGTTTCTCCCTGTGCTACAGCCCCGCAACTAGCGATATTCCACACTAGGCATCTCATCCCAAATTTTTCCGGCAAAGAGGCGGCCATTGTTTCTCTTTGGTCGCTTCTTGCCATCCGCGCCCCATCCGCCCCATTGCTTGAAGAAAAACGCCACACCATCTTGCTCGCATTGATCTTTTATAGACTCCACCCACTCTGCTTTCATCGGCCTGGCCTTGGGGCCGGATTCGCCACCGACGATCACCCAGTGGATGCCGCGCAAATCAATTTCGCCAACATCTTCCAGCAATGGCTCGACAGATAAAAATCGGATGCCCGCTTTAACTTCCCGCAGGTCATCAATCCGCGGAAGGCCGTATTTCCTATTTTCCACAGAAACGCCCATCCAGACATTGTCAGGCACATCTCGCGACGAGAAATACTTGCGCATCCTGGCTGATCGCTTGGTCAATATCTGATACGTGTGTTGCGGCGTGCGTTTGATCACATCAAACACCTGATCGAGAAACCCGAAAGGAATGTCGTTATGGAACAGGTCGCTCATCGAGTTTACAAAGTACGTCGTAGGTTTGCGGCGCATCATCGGCTGTGCCAGACGCTCGGGCAGAATGCTGAGATTGAATCCGTTTTCATAACC
>DHIV01000093.1:938-23849 GCA_002403995.1 Gallionella sp. UBA4737
GGCGAAATCTTCGTGCATCCCGTGGTTGGGTTCCACGTTTGCTCTGTCCATTCGATTGTCGTTTTCCTTGTCATTCTAGCTTCCTTGTTGAAACGTGATGTCTATCAGGTTCTCTTCATTAAATGTGTTTTTGCGCCGCTTTGGGTCGCCGCTTCTGACCTGAATCATGCCTCTCCCTTCCAAATCTTTGAGCATACTTTTAGGATTGACAAAAGGGGTTTCATTCAGCGCATAATCATTTAGTTCTGGGTAGCTGACCGTGCGGCCACGAAATTGTTCAAAAAGTTGTGGGCTGTATGCTGACGGTTCATCGAAGCGAAACATGGCTGATTGATTAAGGTGCGCATCTGAAAAACAATAGTCGCCATTTTTTGCGGTAGTCTTCATGGCTTCCTTCATTTTCTCCAGACCTAATGGATGCTGACTCGCAAATACCAAATGGTAGTCAATGGTATTTTTTGCGGATCGCATCTCGAAAGCAAAAACATAGCGTACCTTTGGCAATGCAAGTAACTTCTGCTTGTAAAGTGCCAAAACGCCGCGATATAGCTCATGCGATACCCGATGTTTTGCCAGCTCTGTTCTCCATGAGTCATCGCCGAATACTTCGTTCAATATCTCTTCGTGATTTGCCGCCTCTTCCGCGCGAAAAATTCTACCAATACCATCCGAATCAAAATTGATAAGGACTTCAGATGATTCACGACTCAACAAATCTTTGATGTCGAAAAACGGTATACCTGTTGCACCAAAAGGATCAACAAACGCAAATAGCGGCGATGGTGGCAAGAATGGGTTGTGAACTTGCTTTCTAAGCGCAGACAGCCCATCCACAAAAGTCGAGTTGAAAAAATGTGAGTGTATTTTTTGAGGGCTGACGGTTGCGCCGAGTTTGTTTTTTAGGTGGGCAAACCGTTCTTCATTTTCTTCAATAAATACGCAATGTATGTCTCCTGCCCTCCATTGACTGCCCACGTTTTGCAATGCTTCGCTTGCCGAGGTAATGGCTGCAACAGGAGAGCCTGTTGGTGAATTGATATATTCACCCGGCCCTGCAAAGCCGTCGATATACCAAAGATTCTGCCGAGATTTTGATCGTCCAAAAATCTCGAACCAGCGGGTCAAATACGCTTGCAAGATAGAAATCTTGGCCAGCGTGTGCGGCGGAGCCTTCCACAGAACACTTTTGATTTTCGCAGACACTTTAAGTCTCCACTTCCCCTAAATTCCAGATTACTAGCGCCTTCGGTTGTTGCCCCTCACAAATTCAGAAGGTGAAAACTTTTGCGGTTCACGCCGATAAACCGCAATGGCATTATGAGCTCATGCGGGTATTGACATCCATCTGCTGACGCCATGTTGAGTTTGCGGCTTTTTGCGTAACCCAACCTCCGAACTAATCCGCCTGTTTGCGCAGGAAGGATGGAATGTCATAGGTATCCACGCCGGATTTTTCCATCGCGTCCACCGCCGCCCTGCGCCCGCTTCTCATGATGGTTGGCGTTTCCAGCTCGCCGTAGTTCACTCCGGCCATCGGTTCGTCATGCGTGCCCGTCCTCTGGAAGTCCTGATTCTGATAGACGATTTCTGGCTTGGCTTGCTTGCGCGCCTGCGGTGCACCGAGGCCGGTAGCCACGACTGTCACACGCATTTGGTCACCCATCGCATCATCGAACACCGATCCGACGATCACCGTTGCTTCTTCCGCGGCAAATTTGACGCACTCCATCACATCGTCGATCTCCTTGAGTTTCAGGCTGCTGCTCGAAGTGATGTTCACCAGCACGCCACGCGCGCCGGACATATCCACATCTTCCAGCAGCGGGCTGGAAATCGCACGTTCAGCCGCTATCCGCGCACGGTCATGTCCTGCTGCAATCGCCGAACCCATCATCGCCATACCGTTTTCCGACATCACGGTACGCACGTCGGCAAAGTCCACGTTGATCAAACCGGGCACATTGATCACCTCGGCGATGCCGGCCACTGCGCCTTGCAGCACGCCATTGGCCGCCTTGAAAGCTTCCGGTACGGTGACATCATTGCCCAGCACTTCCATCAGCTTGGAGTTCGGCACGATGATCAGCGAATCGACATACTCAGTCAGCGCCTCGATGCCGGCTTTGGCGAATCGAATCCGGTTGCCCTCGTAAGCGAACGGCTTGGTCACCACCGCCACAGTCAGGATATCCATCTCCTTGGCGATCTGCGCGACGATAGGCGCTGCGCCGGTTCCGGTGCCGCCTCCCATGCCTGCAGTGATGAACACCATGTGTGCGCCGACCAGCATCTCCTTGATGCGCTCGCGATCTTCTTCTGCAGCCGCCTGGCCTACCGAGGGTTTGGCGCCTGCGCCCAGGCCCTTGGTGATGTTCACGCCGATCTGCAACTGGGTGCGCGCCTTGCTGCGCTTGAGCGCTTGCGCGTCGGTATTGATCACAATGAACTCGACACCCTGCACGCCTTGTTCGATCATATGATCCACGGCATTACCGCCGCAACCGCCTACACCGATCACCTTGATCACCGCATCCTGAGTTTGTACATCCATGATTTCAAACATCGCCGTCTCCTTAAAAAATTACCGAAAAAACCCCTGAATCCGTTTTGGCGTAAGGCCTTACGCCCCTGCAAACCGCTAAAAATTCCCCAAAAACCAGTTTTTCATTCTTGCCAGCACGTCGCCAAATGAATTCGATTGCATACGCGTCTCCTCATTGCGCTGATGATGCTCCAGGCCATATAACAGCAGCCCCACACCGGTCGCCATGCGCGGTGTTTTCACCACATCGGACAACCCGCCGATATATTTCGGGATGCCCAGACGCACCGGCAGATGGAAGATTTCCTCGCCCAGTTCGACCATGCCCTGCATCGCGCTGCTGCCGCCGGTGATCACGATGCCCGACGACAACAACTCCTCGAAACCGCTGCGCCGCAATTCCTGCTGCACCAGCGAATACAATTCCTCGACGCGCGGTTCGATCACTTCCGCCAGGGTCTGGCGCGACAGCATGCGCGGTCCCCGCTCGCCCACACCCGGCACCTCGATCGCGCCGCCATCAGCCAGTTGGCGCAATGCGCAGCCATGCTTGATCTTGATGTCCTCGGCATCCTGGGTCGGTGTGCGCAACGCCATCGCGATGTCGTTGGTGATCTGGTCACCGGCGATCGGTATCACTGCGGTGTGGCGGATCGCGCCGCCGGTGAACACCGCGATGTCGGTGGTGCCGCCGCCGATGTCCACGAGACACACGCCCAGTTCCTTCTCATCGTCGGCCAGCACGGCCTTGCTGGATGCCAGCGGCTGCAGGATCAGCTCGTTGACTTCCAGACCGCAGCGGTGGATGCACTTCATGATGTTCTGCACCGCCGATACCGCGCCGCTGATGATGTGCACCTCGACATCCAGGCGCATGCCGCTCATGCCCAGCGGCTTCTTGATGCCGTCCTGGCCATCGATGCTGAATTCCTGTTCGAGGATGTGCAAGATCTGCTGGTCGCCCGGCAAGCTGATCGAGCTGGCCGTCTCTATCACGCGCTCGATGTCAGGGCCGGCGACTTCTTTCTCCTTGATCTTCACCATGCCGCGCGAATTGATGCTGCGGATATGGCTGCCCGCGATGCCGGTATAGACCTCATGTATCTTGCAATCGGCCATCAGTTCGGCTTCCTCCAGCGCGCGCTGGATCGAGCCCACCGTGGCTTCGATGTTGACCACCATGCCCTTCTTCATCCCGGATGACTCGTGCATACCCATGCCGATCACTTCCAGCATGCCGTCCGGCTTGACTTCGCCGACGATGACCACGATCTTGGACGTGCCTATGTCCAGCCCGACCACCAGATTTTTAGTTTCCTTGTTTCTGCTCATCAATAATTCTCCACTGCCATCTATTAGCTTCGCTTGGTCAAGCCATTCACCGCAAATCCATTGCCGTAACGCAAGTCCACGTATTTCACCTGGCTTTGCATTGCCGCAAGGCTATAAGGGTAGGCTTCCACGAACCTCGCCAATCTTTGCTGCATATCCTCACGTCCCAGTTCCAGCACCATGCCGTTGCTCAGGCGCAATTGCCATGCATGGCGCGGCGACAGGACCAGCCGGGTCACTTGCAGATCCAGTGCGGCAAGCTGCTGGCTGAATTGCGCGTAATGCTGCGTAACTTCTGCCGCAGTTCCGTCTTGCCCGGCAAAATCCGGCATCACGCTCTCGCTCTGCGCAACAAAAACCTCGCCTTGCTGATCCACCAGCGCGCTGTTATTCCAGCGCGCCAATGCCTGATACTCTTCCAGTTGCACTTCCAGGCGGTGCGGGAATTCGCGGCGTATGCTGACGTTGCGCACCCAGGGCAGCTTTTCCAATGATTGCCTCAAGCGTTCGATATCCACGGTAAAAAAATTTCCCTGCACTTCGTTGCGCACTACCTGCAATACCCCGGTTGCATCGACCCGTTGCGGTGCCGCGCTCAAGCGCACGCTTTGCAACGGAAACAATCCGGGCAAATGCACCGCGTAATGAATCGCGCCATACAACATCGCCAGCACACTGAAAACCATCAGTGCGTTGGCGATGTTGCGCAGCAATGCCGCGTTATCCCACATGCGCCAGCTCCAGTACACGCAGCACCAGCTGTTCGAAACTCATCCCGGCCTGGCGCGCCGCCATCGGCACCAGGCTGTGGTCGGTCATGCCCGGCGAGGTGTTCGCTTCCAGCAGATACGGTTTCCCGCTTTCGCTCATCAGAAAATCAACGCGCCCCCAACCCCGTCCACCGATCAGCGCGAACGCCTGCTTGGCCAAATTCTGCATTTCGGCTTCCTGTGCGGCACCCAGATCGCTCGGGCACAGATAACGTGTATCGTTGCGCAAGTACTTCGCTTCGTAGTCATAGAACTCATTGGCCGGCTCGATCTTGATCACCGGCAATGCCTGTTCGCCCAGAATCGCAACGGTGTATTCCCCGCCGCCGATGAAACTCTCCGCCAGCACCAGCGGGTCGTGCCTGGCGGCTTCGCGATATGCATCCGGCAGTTCGCCCACCGTTTTCACCTTGCTGATGCCTACACTGGAACCTTCGTTGGCCGGTTTGACGAACAGCGGCAAACCCAGCTGTTGCGCGACACTCTTCCAGTCACTGTGCTCATCGAGCAGCGCGTAGTCCGGTATCGGCAAGCCGCCCGCCTGCCACACCAGCTTGCTGCGCCACTTGTCCATGCCCAGCGCGGAAGCCAGCACCCCGCTGCCGGTATAGGGAATCCCGAGCAGTTCCAGCGCGCCCTGCACCGTGCCGTCCTCGCCGAATCGCCCATGCAGCGCGATAAAAACACGATCAAAACCATCGTCGACCAGCGCCTGCAGATTCTGCACGGCAGGATCGAACGGATACGCATCCACACCGCTGCGCTGCAGTGCCGCCAGCACCGCCGCACCGCTTTTCAGCGACACTTCGCGCTCGGCGGAACGTCCGCCGAGCAACACCGCCACTTTGCCGAAAGAAGCAGGATTGAGAATCGGGCTCATGGTTTTTTATCACCAACAATACGCACTTCCGGATGCAGGCTGATCCCGGTCTGTTGTGCGACTGTGTTCTGCACTTCGTTGATCAGGTTTTCTATATCAGCCGCCGTCGCAGCGCCGGTATTCACGATGAAATTGGCATGTTTTTCCGACACCTGCGCTCCGCCGATCCGCTTGCCTTTCAAGCCGCACTGCTCGATCAGCCGCGCCGCATGGTCACCCTGGGGATTGCGGAACACCGAGCCGGCATTCGGCAGATTCAGCGGCTGACTGGCGATGCGCTTGCCCAGCAAAGCCTTGATACCCTGCCGAGAAGATTCACCATCACCCTTGGGGAATTGCAGCCATGCGGCGACAAAGAATTCGGAAGATTCAGGAACAAGGGGCAAGGCACAAGAAGCAAGGCCGGAATCTTGAGTCTTGTACCTTGTGTCTTGCACCTTGTTCCTCGTTACGTGCCGATAGCCGATCTCATAATCGGCCGCCGTGCGCACATGCACTTCTCCGTGCCGGTTCACGGTCTGCACGCGCAGCACTTTTTCCCATGTCTCGCTGCCGTAGCAGCCGGCATTCATCGCCAGCATGCCGCCCAGCGTGCCGGGGATGCCGGCAAAGAATTCCGCGCCCTGCAAATTGTGCAGTGCAGCGAAACGCGCCAGCTTGGCACCGGGCACGCCCGCTTCGGCATATACACTGCCATCCAATTCGAGATGCAACCCGCTCAATGTGCCGTGCAGCAGCAATACCGTGCCGCGCAAACCGCCGTCGCGCACCAGCAGATTGCTGCCCAGTCCCACCGCATAAAGCGGCTCATCTGCCGGCAGCCCGCGCAAAAACACCAGCAGGTCTTCCAGGTCGGCAGGCTGGTACATGCGTTCGGCTGCACCGCCGGTTCGCCAGCTGGTATGTTTGCGCATCGGCACGTTACGGCTCAATGTGCCGCGCAGTGCCGTGTTAGCGAGGTGCTGTAATTCAGTCATGTTCATGGCTCACCCGAACGTTGCAACTGCATCGCCGGCATCTTCCCGGTGGCATCAGTGTCGCTTTTTCCCAATAATTTATTAGGTGTGTTGCCGATCGAACCCGCGCCCATCGTGATGACCACATCGCCGTCGCGCGCCATCTGCATGATCGCTTGCGGCATCTGCTGGATATCCTCGACAAACACCGCTTCGCTCTGTCCCGCCACACGCAAGGCATGCATCAGCGCGCGTCCGTCTGCCGCGACGATGGGCGGCTCTCCTGCCGCATACACTTCCGCCAGCACCAGCGCATCCACGCTGCACAGCACTTTCACAAAATCCTCGAACAAGTCGCGAGTCCGCGTGTAACGGTGCGGCTGGAATGCCAGCACCAGCCGCCGGCCGGGGAAAGCACCGCGTACCGCCTCCAGCGTGGCAACCATTTCCGCCGGATGGTGCCCGTAGTCGTCAATTAGAGTAAAACTTCCTCTCCCTCCCTCAGGAGAGGAAACGATTGCACTCTCTCCCGCAAGCGGGAGAGAGTTGGAGAGAGGGTAATCCGGCAACGCGACTTCACCGTAACGCTGGAACCGCCTGCCGACTCCCTGGAATTCCGCAAGTGCCGCAATGATCGCCTCTCCGCTCATGCCCACTTCCAGCGCGATGGCGATCGCGGCGAGCGCGTTCAGCACGTTGTGCATGCCCGCCAGATTCAGCGTGATGTCCAGATCCTTGGGCGTGCCGTTCTGCCTGCACATTGCGGTGAAGCGCATCTGGCCGCCCTGATGGCGCACGTTCACGGCGCGGATCTGCGCATCTTCGCTGAAGCCGTAGGTGGTGACCGGCTTGCTGATGCGCGGCAGGATCTCCCGCACATTGGCATCATCCACACACAGCATCGCCCTGCCGTAGAACGGCAAGTGTTCGACAAATTCCACGAACGCCTGCTTGAGTCTTTCAAAATCGTGGCCGTAGGTTTCCATGTGGTCGGCATCGATGTTGGTGATCACCGCAAGTATCGGTTGCAGATAAAGGAACGAGGCATCCGATTCGTCGGCCTCGACCACGATGAATTCGCCGGTGCCGAGTTTGGCGTTGCTGCCGCTGCTGTTCAGTTTGCCGCCGATCACAAAAGTCGGATCGAGCCCGCCCCTGGCCAGCACACTGGAGGTCAGCGAAGTGGTGGTGGTCTTGCCGTGCGTTCCTGCCACGGCTATGCCCTGGCGCAAACGCATCAGCTCCGCCAGCATCATCGCGCGCGGCACCACCGGAATGTGCCGGGCGCGCGCCGCCAGCACTTCTGGATTGTCCTTGCCCACCGCAGTCGAGACCACCACCACATCGGCATTGGTCAGGTTCTGCTCGGCATGGCCGAGATACACCGTTGCACCCAGTTGCTTGAGACGCCGTGTAGCGGCGTTTTTACCGAGATCTGATCCGCTCACTTGAAAACCCAGGTTCAGCAGCACTTCGGCGATGCCGCTCATGCCGGAACCGCCGATGCCCACGAAGTGCAGATGTTTGACTTTGTGCTTCATGCCGCCAGCTCCGCGCAAATTGTTGCAACCGCACGTGCCGCCCCCGCCTTGGCCAATTCGCGCGCCTGCTGCGCCATCGCCAGTAATTTTTTGCGGCTCAGCGCTTGCAGCAGCTGTGCCAGTTTTTCCGCGCTCAACTCGCTCTGCGGCAATAACACCGCCGCGCCGCGCTGGCTCAAAAACTGCGCGTTGCGGGTCTGGTGGTCGTCCACCGCAAACGGGAACGGAATCAAGATGCTCGCCACACCGGCGGCGGCAAGTTCCGCGACAGTCAACGCTCCGGCACGGCAGATCACCAGGTCGGCATTGCCATAGTGTTTGGCCATTTCGTCCATGAACGGCTTGATGTCAGCCTGCACGCCCGCCTGCTGATATGCGCGCTGCACCGCTTCAAAATGTTGTTTGCCGGTTTGGTGCAGCACGTTGGGGCGCACATCCTCGGGCAGCAGCGCAAGCGCCTGCGGCAATGCTTCGTTGATCGCCTTTGCGCCCAGGCTGCCTCCCACCACCAGCACATTCAGCCTGCCACTGCGCGCGGCATAGCGTTGCTGCGGATCAGGCAATCCTGCGATATCGCTGCGCACCGGATTGCCGCACCATATTGCGTGCGGCAACACATCCGGGAATCCGCTCAGCACTTTTTTCGCGAAGCGCGCCAGCACCTTGTTGCTCAGTCCGGCGATGGAATTTTGCTCATGTATCACCAAGGGGCGGCGCAGCAATGCCGCCATCACTCCACCCGGGACAGTGATGTAGCCGCCCATGCCCAGCACCACATCGGGGCGATGGCGCAATATCGCGGCCATGCTCTGCCACAGCGCGACCAGCAGATCGAATGGCAGCAGCAGCAGCCGCAGCAAACCCTTGCCGCGCACGCCTGAAAAGCGCACCCACGCCATTTCATATTTATGTCTGGGAACCAGCTCGGCTTCCATGCTGCGGGGTGCGCCCAGCCAGGTCACTTGCCAACCTTGCGCACGCAGGATGTCCGCCACGGCGAGCGCCGGGAATATATGCCCGCCGGTTCCGCCTGCCATGATCAGTATCGAGCGACTCATACCGGAAGTCCCCGCGCAATCCTGCGGTTTTGGCTACGACCGCCCCGATGGGGCTTAACTTGCTTGCGCAAGTTAGTCTTCGCCGAAATAGAAGAATTGAGAACTGTCATATTCATACTGGCAGCCCTCGAGCAATTCTTCTATTTTCATAATCCACTCTCAGCAGTATCGCTGCCGCGACGCAATTCACCACGATGCCGCTGCCGCCAAAGCTCAGGAACGGCAGGGTCAATCCCTTGGTCGGCAGCACGCCCATGTTCACACCGATATTGATCATCGCCTGCGCGCCGATCCACACACCGATGCCCTGCGCGACCAACGCGGAAAAGTTGCGGTCCAGAAAAGCGGCATGACGCCCGATCCGGAACGCGCGCACCACCAGCAGCGCAAACAGCATGATCACCGCCGCTACGCCGACCAGACCCAATTCTTCCGCGATCACCGCCATCAGGAAGTCGGTATGCGCTTCCGGCAGGTAAAATAATTTTTCCACGCTGCCGCCCAGCCCCACGCCCAGCCATTCACCTCGCCCGAAGGCGATCAGCGCGTGACTCAATTGATAACCCTTGCCATATGGATCAGACCACGGATCCATGAATCCGACGATACGCTGCATCCGGTAGGGCGAGGAAAATATCAGCGCGGCAAACGCCAGCGGCAACGCCAGCAGCAGCGCGGCGAACACTTTCAGGTTGAAGCCTCCCAGCCACAGGGTGCATAAGGCAATGACACAGATCACCACCAGCGCTCCCATGTCCGGTTCCTGCAGCAACAATCCGCCGATCAGCACCATCACCACCAGCATCGGCACAAAGGCTTTCCTGAACAAATGGCCGACCTTGCCCTTGCGCACCGTGTAATCTGCGGCATACAGCACCGCGAACAATTTCATCAATTCGGAAGGCTGCAAATTGATGATGAACAGCGATAGCCAGCGCCGGCTGCCGTTTACTTCGCGCCCGATACCCGGGATCAGTACCAGTGCCAGCAATGCCACACCGGCTAGGAACAAATATGGCGCATAGGTCTGCCACATCTGCACCGGCACCTGAAAGGCAAACAGCCCGATCAACAACCCTGCGGTGATGAACACACCATGGCGCAACAAATAATAGGTCGGTTGATAGCCGGTAAACTTGTTGGCCTCGGCCGTGGCGATCGAGGCGGAATACACCATCACCAGACCGAGCGCGAGCAGCCCGATCAACACCCAGATCAGCAGTTCGTCGAATTGCGCTTGCGGCGGGGGAGTGCGTGTCTTGACCGCGAACGGATGGGGGTGAAACCGCTGGGGATCCATCTCCGCGTTCGGCTTGCCGAGCGGGTTGCCCGCCTTTGGCCCACTCTTCAGGAATGCTAGTGACGCCATGCGCCTCCCCTTCCCAACTCTTGCACCGCCTCCACGAACACCTCGGCGCGATGTTCATAGTTGCGGAACATATCGAAGCTGGCGCAGGCTGGAGACAACAGCACCGCATCACCTTCCTGCGCAAGGCGGGTCGCTTGATGCACGGCATCGGTCATATCTTCGGCACGCACCACTGTCACGCCGCATCCGCTCAGCGCAGCCGCTATCACCGGCGCATCGCGTCCGATCAACACCACCGCGTGCGCGTGTTGCGCCACGACCGGACTGAGCGGCGCGAAATCCTGCCCCTTGCCCTCGCCGCCGGCAATCAGCACCGCCTTGCATCCCAGCCCTTGCAGCGCGGCGATGGTCGCGCCGACATTGGTGCCCTTCGAATCATCGTAATAGGTGATGCCGCCTATTTCAGCCACGCGCTCCACGCGATGCGGCAGCCCCTTGAAGCTGCGCAACGCATCAAGCAATATCGGCATCGGAAAATCTATCGCACAGCTCAGTGCCAATGCGGCCAACGCATTCGCCACGTTGTGCAACCCGACCACCTGCAACTCGCTGGCTTTCATCAGACGCCGCGTGCCTTGCATCAGCCAGATTTCCCCGTCGGCGCGTTCGATCCCAAAATCGCCTTCGGTATCGGGCTTGTTCAATCCGAACGTGATGGTTTTGCAGTCCTTGCGCGCCATACCCATGCAACGCGCATCGTCCCGGTTCAGCACCTGTATGCTGCATCCCGCAAAGATGCGCGCCTTGGCGGCGCTGTATTCAGCCATGTCGGCATAACGATCAAGATGATCTTCGCTGATATTCAATACGGTCGCGGCATCGGCATGCAGGCTGGACGTGGTCTCCAGCTGGAAGCTGGATAGTTCCAGCACCCACACCTCGGGCTGGTTTGCGCCGCGCTCCAGCACGACATCCAGCACCGCCGGAGAAATGTTTCCGGCCGCCACTGCGTCCTTCCCCGCCGCCTTGCACAGGTGTTCCACCATGCTGGTGACGGTGGTCTTGCCGTTGGCACCGGTGATTGCGAGGATGCGCGGATGGTTGTCTTTCGGCAGCGATTGCGCGAACAGCTCGATGTCGCCCACCACCTCGATGCCGCGCGCGATCGCCCGTTCCACAGCCGGATCGCGCAGCGGCACGCCCGGACTGATCGCGATCAGCTCGATGCCGTCAAACAGCGCGTCGTTAAAATTCCCGCAAAAGATCTGCTCTTCGGCAACATACATTGCCGCCTGGGCCAGACCGGGTGGTGCGCTGCGGGTGTCAGCCACGCGCAGGCGCGCGCTCTGAGCGCTGAGCCAGCGCACCATGGACAGCCCGGTCTCGCCGAGACCAAGCACCAGCACCGATTTGTTTTTGTGCCGTGTCATCTCGACTTCATGGCGATGATCCCTGAAGTGCACGCCGGCGCCAGGTGGCGCCATAACGTTCGCCAGGCTCACACTATTTTCCCTCAACCCTATCGTGCTGTGCTCTTCCATCTTGTCCTCCCTTATCTCAATTTGAGAGTCGCCAGACCCAGCAGAACCAACAACATGGTAATAATCCAGAAACTCACGGAAGCGTTTGGTGTCGTCATAACGTTCGCTGCGCTCACATGAGTCTCCCCCAACGCTTGCGTGGTTCGCTTCTTCATTTGGCTCTCCACGTTCATCTCAGTTTGAGGGTCGCCAGACCCAGCAACACCAGCAGCATCGTTATGATCCAGAAGCGCACAACCACTTGCGTTTCTTTCCAGCCTTTCAGCTCGTAGTGGTGATGTAATGGAGCCATTCGAAACACACGCTTGCCGGTCAGCTTGAACGAAGCTACCTGGATCATCACCGAGATCGCCTCAACCACGAACACGCCGCCCATGATGAACAGCACCAGTTCCTGGCGCACGATCACCGCCACCGTGCCAAGTGCCGCACCGAGCGCCAGCGCGCCGACATCGCCCATGAACACCTCGGCGGGATAGGCGTTGAACCACAGAAAAGCCAGGCCGGCACCGGCGATCGCCCCGCAAAACACCGCCAGCTCACCCGCGCCCGGGATGTAAGGTATGCCCAGATATTTTGAAAAAACCGCATTCCCCGCCACATAGGCGAATATCGCCAGAGCGGCGCTCACCATCACCGTCGGCATAATGGCCAGGCCATCCAGGCCATCGGTCAGATTCACCGCATTGCTGGTGCCGACGATAACCAGATAGGTCAGCGCGATGAACAGAAATGCCGTAAGGGGAAACACGAAAAATTTCAGGAAGGGCACGATGAGTTCGGTATGCGCGGGCAGGCTGGCGGCATCCCACAAATAGAATCCGACTGCCAAAGCGATCAGGGACTGCCAGCCCATCTTGGCCTTGGCAGACAGGCCCTTGGGATTGCGATGCACCACCTTGCGATAGTCATCCACCCAGCCGATCACCCCGAAACTCAATGTGGTGATCAACACCACCCACACGTAATGGTTGCGCAAATCGCCCCACAGCAAGGTGGTGACCGCGATCGAGGTCAGGATCAGAGCGCCACCCATGGTCGGCGTGCCCGCCTTGACCAGATGCGTTTGCGGCCCATCGCTGCGCACCGCCTGGCCGATCTTGTATGCGGCCAATTTGCGTATCATCGCCGGGCCGACCAGAAACGAGATGAACAATGCCGTCATCGCCGCCAGCACGGTGCGCAATGTGATGTAATTGAACACGCTGAAGAACCTTACATCCTGAGCCAACCACTGAGCGAATGCGAGCAGCATAGTTATTCCCCTGTCTTGGCGCAGAACTGCACCACGCGTTCCATCTTCATAAATCGCGAACCTTTCACCAGTACCGTGGTATCCGCGTCCAATTCCTTTTCCAGTGCAGCTTGCAGATCTTCGATGCGCTCGAAGTGCTGCGCGCCGCTGCCAAATTCACGTACTGTTTCCTCGCTTAATGTCCCCAGTGCGTAAAGCTTTTCAATGCCGGCGCGGCGCGCTTCGCCACCGGTCTCGGCATGAAATTTTGCAGCATCCCCACCCAATTCGCCCATGTCGCCCAATACGAGGATGCGCTTGCCAGCGGCTTGTGCAAGCACGCTGATCGCGGCGCGCATCGAAGCCGGATTGGCGTTGTATGTATCGTCTATCAGGCTGGCGCCATGCAGCGCGGACTTGCGCTGCATTCGCCCGGGAACACCGCTGAATTTTTCCAGGCCTCTGGCGATGGTTTCCAGAGAGATGTTCAGCGCGATTGCAGCGGCTGTCGCAGCCAGCGCGTTGCGCGCGTTGTGCGCACCGGGCGCCTGCAAATCCGCAGCGAAGATTCCTTGCGGCGCGGTCACGTCAAGCCGCAAACCATAACCTCGCGGATGCCAGGTGCCGCGCACATCAGCTTGCGGGTCAAGGCCGAATTCGAGCAATGGGTGCGCGCCCGCAAGTGCGCGCCAAAGGACCGCATGTATGTCGTCAGAGTTGATCACCGCAGTTCCATGATGCTGCAGCCCGGAAAATATCTCCCCCTTGGCTTGCGCGACCGCCTCCACAGAACCCAGCCCTTCCAGATGCGCCCCGCTGGCGTTATTGATCAGCGCCACATCGGGTGCGGCAATTCGTGTCAGGTAGTCAATCTCGCCCGAATGATTCATCCCCATTTCAATCACGGCATATCGGTGCGCCGCATTCAGTTGCAGCAGGGTGAGCGGCATGCCGATGTCATTGTTCAAGTTGCCCTGGGTCGCGAGCACTGCCTCTGCGCTACCCGCCGCCTCGCGCAGAATACCGGCGAGCATTTCCTTTACAGTGGTTTTGCCATTGCTGCCGGTGATCGCCACCAGCGGAATAGCGAACTGCTTGCGCCACCATCCGGCCAACTGTCCCAAGGCCAAACGCGTATCCTCCACCAACAGCAACGGGCAAGCTGCTGGCTCACCTTGGTAGCTGTCCGCATTAACCAATGCAGCGACCGCTCCTGCTTGCGCGGCAGTTGCGACAAAGTTGTAGCCGTCGAAATGCTCACCGCGCAACGCAACGAACAAATCGCCTTGCGCTATTTTGCGGCTGTCGCTGGATATCGCGTCGAAACGCACATCGGCCCCGGCCAGCTTTCCACCGGTTGCCCGCGCGGCTTGCGACAATTCCATCATTGTCCACCCCGGAGCTTGTCGTGAGCCGGCCGGGATTCATCGAATGAATGCAAGGCTTGTTGCGCCACCGACACATCGCTGAACGGATGCTTTATGCCGTTGATCTCCTGATAATCTTCATGCCCCTTGCCTGCTATCAAGACGGTATCGCCTTGCCGCGCATGCCGGATCGCGCTTTGAATTGCGGCAGCACGGTCTACGATGATCTCGTGGTTGTCTGCGTTCATGCCGCTGACGATTTCCGCGATTATTTCGCGCGGATTCTCGCCGCGCGGATTGTCGGAAGTCACGATGCAAAAATCGGAATACTTCTCTGCGACCAGGCCCATCATCGCGCGTTTGCCTCGATCCCTGTCTCCACCGCATCCGAACACACAAAACACCTTCCCGTCTGCTTCCGCACTGATTTCGCGCAATGCCTGCAGCACTTTCTCCAGCGCATCCGGGGTGTGCGCATAATCCACGATCACCGTCGGCTGCTGCACGCTACCCAGGCGCTGCATGCGTCCGGCGACCGGCTGCACCCTGCTCAATGCATGTACGGCATCGCTCAAAGCCACCCCGCTCACCAGCAATACCGCCAGCGCGCCCAAAAGATTCGCCGCGTTGAATCGCCCGACCAAAGCGCTATTCAGCTCCGCCCCTCCCCAACTGGAGTGAACAGCCAGCCGCAATCCCTGCCCGGTCATTTCCAGCAAATTGCCATAGACCATGCGCAGGCCCAGCCGTTCAGCCAGCAGCAGCGCAGCAGCGCTCAAGCCGTAACCAATTATTTCCGCGTCCGCATCCCGTGACTCGTTGCTGGTAGAACTACCAGCCACTCGACTAGGCGAGCCAACTACACTCGCCAAGTCGCTGGTTACGGCGCAACCAGCCGATTGCGGGAGGGTGGCGGCAGAGCCGCCGGGCACCCACCGGCGTCCTTCTTGCAGGGACAATTGCTCAGCCAGTTCCACGCCATAAGCATCGTCCAGATTCAGCACCACGAAGCCAAGTTGTTGCCAATCGAACAGCTTGCGCTTGGTGTCCGCATAGCTTTGCATATCGCCGTGGTAATCGAGATGGTCGCGGCTCAGATTGGTGAGCATCGCCACATCAAAATGCACCGCATTCACACGCCCCTGAGACAGCGCGTGCGAAGACACCTCCATCGCCACCGCCTGCGCGCCGTCTCGCGAATAATCGGCCAGCAAACCATGCACGCGAATCGCATCGGGCGTGGTGTTTTCGGTGGCCCGTAACGCATCGACAAAGCCGTTACCCAACGTGCCGATCAGCGCACATTTTTTTCCGGCATCATTCAAGGCATGAGCTATCCAATGGCTGGTCGAGGTCTTGCCGTTTGTTCCGGTGATGCCCACCACCCACAATTTTTCCGACGGCATGCCATACGCGGCATCGGCCAGCCAGCCGGCTTTGTGGCGCAGATCGGCCACAGCGAGATTGGGCACTTGCCAGGCATCGTTCCAGACGAAATGCTGCGCCTCCAACGGGTGTCCGGACAAAAACTTTTCGTAGATCACGGCGTTTGCGCCTTGCACGATCGCGTCCGCAATGAACTGCCGGCCATCAGTCTTTTCACCGGGATAGGCGATAAAAGTATCGCCGCGCTGAATTGCCCGACTGTCAGTTACCAGGCGTGTGATGGGCACGTTCAATGCAGTCAATTGCGCGCGTGCCCACTGATGGAGAGGCGCGCTCATACTTCCTCCTTCACAATCTCCGCCGGCGGCGCAATAACGTTGTCCGGAGGCGCATCGTTCGGCACATTGAGCGCATGCAACGCCGCGCTCATTATTTTGCTGAACGCCGGCGCGGCAACTTCTCCACCGTAATAATCGGCGCCGGCCGGATCATCTATCATCACCGCCACCACCAGACGCGGATCCGATGCAGGCGCGAATCCGACGAATGATGCGACATAGCGGTTAATGTAGTGACCATCCTCCAGCTTATGCGCGGTACCGGTCTTGCCCGCCACGCGATAACCGGCCACTTGTGCCAGCGGAGCCGTCCCGCCGGGCAACACGACCATCTCCAGCATGCGGCGCATTTCACGCACAGTACGGTCGGAAAATACTTTCTTCCCGGCCACTGGCGCATCCAGCTTGAGCAGCGAGATCGGTTTCAATTCGCCGTCGCTGGCGAAGATGGTGTATGCCCGCGCCAGTTGCAGCAGATTCACCGAGATACCGTGCCCGTAAGCCATGGTGGCCTGCTCGATGGGACGCCAGGTTTTCGGGTCGCGCAATTTTCCCGGCGCCTCGCCGGGAAAATTACTGCCGGTCGGCGCGCCGAATCCGCTATCTGCCAAGCCTTGCCACATCGTTTCCGATTTCAGCTTCAAAGCTATTTTGGCTGCACCGACATTGCTGGATTGCTGGATGATTTGTGCAACCGTCAGCATCGGCTCCGGATGGGAATCGTGAATCTTCCAGTCGCCCAGCGTGTATACACCATGTTCAGTATTGATGACTGTATGGGGATTTACTTTACCCGTCTCGATCGCGGTTGCCACCGTGAATGGCTTCAATGTCGAGCCGGGTTCGAACAGATCGGTAATGGCGCGATTGCGCATCGCTTTGCTGCTGGTATTGCTGCGGTTATTCGGGTTGTAGCCGGGATAGTTTGCGAGCGCCAGCACTTCACCGCTGCGCGCATCGAGAACCACTACCGCACCAGACTTGGCATGATGTTGTTTAACCGCATTCTCCAGCTCGCGATAAGCGATGTGCTGCAAATTGCTATCCAGACTAAGCGTGATATCGCTGCCCGGTTTGGAAGCGTTCAGACTGCCGGCATCTTCAACGATATATCCGTGGTTATCCTTGATGACGCGCTGACTGCCGGGTTTTCCGGCAAGCTGATCCTGCAAGGCAAGCTCCATCCCTTCTTGCCCGATGTCATCCTGTCCGGTAAAGCCCAGCGTCTGCGCAGCCTCCTCACCTGCGGGATAGTAGCGACGATATTCGCGCTGCAACAAAACCCCGGGGAGATTCAGACTTACTACTTTCTCGACCTGATCGGGGGGAAGCAGTCGCTTGAGATAGACAAAATCCCGCGAAGTATCGAACAGACGATTCTTTACTTCCTCGGTATCCATGCCGAGGATTTGCGCCAGTTTTTTTACTTGTCGCCTGTCGGCCTCCACGTCCGGGGGACTCGCCCACACCGATTCAACCGGGGTACTGACAGCGAGCGGTTCGCCGTTGCGGTCGGAAATCAAACCCCGGTGCGCGCTGACTTCGATCACCCGACTGTAGCGCGCGTTGCCTTTTTCCTGCAGAAAATCATCGTGTATCCCTTGCAAATACACGCCGCGTCCAAGCAGCCCGGCCAGCCCGGCCAGCAATACTGCAAATAGCGCAATGGCTCGCCATCCCGGCAATTTCGCCGTGATGTCCGGATGTGCGCTGGCCGCGTAATTCATTGTAGTGGCTTTGCTCCGCCGTTAGGCTTTACCTTGATAAATTGAACTTGCCCATTCCTGGGCAATTGCATTTGCAACTTTTGCACAGCAACTTGTTCCACCCGCGCCGGCGTAGCCCAAGTGCTTTGCTCCAATTGCAACTGCCCCCACTCCACATCCATCTTTTGCGCTTGCTCTTTTTCTTTTTGCAATTCGATGAACAACTTGCGCGCCTTGTGCTGCGAGGTGACCACGCTCAATGCGCACAGCACCACCGCAACAAGCAGCAAGCCCTGATAGGCCGGGCTGAGCCCGCCGGCTTTTCCCATCACATGCTTGCGGATACCAACGATGCCGGCCTTCATGCCCGTTCAACCAAAACCATGCCGCTACACAACATTGCTGCGCTCCGCCACGCGCATCACCGCGCTACGCGCGCGCGGATTGGCTTTCAACTCTGCTCCGCTGACACGCACAGCCTTGCCTATCAAATTCAATTTTCCGTGCGGAACTTCGCTGGCGCGTATCGGCACTTGACGCGGCAATTTATCGCCTTCGGCCATCTCACGCATATAGTGCTTCACGATGCGATCTTCCAGCGAATGAAAGCTGATCACCACCAATCGTCCGCCGGTCTTGAGATGAGTCACACACTCTGGCAAGACCCGCGCAAGCTCTTCGAGCTCCTGGTTGAGATAAATCCGTATAGCCTGAAAGGTGCGTGTCGCCGGGTTCTGCCCTGCCTCACGGGTGCGTACCGCTTTACTAACCAGCTCGACAAGTTGCCGCGTGGTGTGGATGGGTTCGATTGCGCGCGCCGCAACAATCGCTCTTGCAATCTGCTTAGCAAACCGTTCTTCGCCGTAGTCACGTATCACCTCCCCGAGTAATCCTTCATCCACCGTCGCCAGCCACTGCGCCGCGGTCATCCCGCTGCTGACATCCATGCGCATATCCAGCGGCGCATCAAAACGAAAACTGAAACCGCGCGCCGCCTCATCCAGTTGCGGCGATGACACGCCCAGATCGAGCAGTATCCCGTCCACCTGCTCCACGCCCTGCTCGCGCAACACCTCCGCCATTTGCGCGAAACCGCGATGCACCATGTGGAATCGTGCATCGCGCCATTCCTTGCCGACCGCCACTGCAGCCGGGTCCTTGTCCATCGCGATCAGCCTGCCGCCTGCGCCGAGCCGCTCCAGGATCTGCACGCTATGCCCGCCGCGCCCGAACGTGCCATCCACATAAATGCCATCCGGCTTGATTTCGAGTGCTGCAACTGCTTCGTTCAGTAAGACGGTGGTGTGGGTCAAGCCCTCACGCATAAAGACCTTTGCACAGCATGCACAGGCTTATGGAAAAACTTTTCACAATGAAAACCCTTCCAGTTCAGGAGGCAAATCGCCATCCATGAACGACAGCGCAGCATCCTGCTGTGCCTGCCATTTCGCCTCGTCCCACAATTCGAATTTATTGCCCTGACCGACCAGCATCACGCGCTTATCCAGCACGGCGTAGCCACGCAAAGTCGGAGAGATCAGCACGCGTCCGGCGCCATCCATCACCACATCTTCGGCATAACCGATCAGGCGGCGCTGCAAGGCACGGATCTTGGGATTGAGTGCGGAGAGCTTGAGCAGCTTCTCGCGTATCGGTTGCCACTCGGGCTGCGGATAGACCAGCAGGCAACCATCTGCATCGGCAGTCAGCACCAGGTTGCCCGAGCAGTGCGCAAGCAACATGTCGCGATACCGCTGCGGTATCGCGAGCCTGCCCTTGCTATCCAGATTGAGTTGCGTTGCTCCCTGAAACATCCCTTTAACTCCCACTTTTACCCACTTTTTACCACTTGAAACCACTATATTGAAAAAAACCCTGATGGTCAAGCTAAAAAATAGGATTTGTCTTTACGGGACAAGGAGTTAGAGCTGGAAGTCAATAAATTACAAATATACTTAAAAATTAATAGATTACGTAAGTAATCTAAAGGTGTTTGTAATGATGGTGCGGTTTGGGGAGTATAAATGTGGAGTGAAAGAAGCAGGCAAGCCCAGAAAAACAGAATGTATCCAGATGGCTTGAACTCCGCAGAGGAAAATTTTGAAGCCAGCTTGCCTCACGGCAAATACATCTCTATTGATTCATGTGTTCGAAAATATCAATTGCAGACCATCATTCATGAAACTCTTTTCAATTCCTCTTCTCTGCTGCAGAACTGACCGGGGTCTTTTGAGTGTGTTGCCCGGATTGTAAAGTGCCTCGAGGCGGTTTTATTATGAGTGTCCGCGTCAATCACGCACGGCAATCAGGCGCACGGGGGTGGCTGAATCGCCTTGGGTTCGCGCTTGCCACATATCCCACAACACTGCTTCCAGATTGCGGGCAAAGCGCGGGGCATCGAAGATCGGCGAGGCCAGCACCTGCTCGCGCAGCACAGCACGTAACGCTGTCAGCTTGGCTATATCTCCGGCTAACACCAGCGCCTTGGCTATGTAATCCTCCACATTGGTGGCTATCCACTCCTCCAGTCCTACATCCGTAAGCACGCTGGCACCCACTCTGGCCAACATAGTATCACCGGCCAATGTCAGTGTCGGAACACCCATCCAAAGCGCTTCGCAGGTGGTGGTGGCGCCTGTGTAAGGGAATGTATCCAGCAACATGTCTACTTCGGAATAGGCAGACAGATAAGCCTCACGTGACATAGCACCGTGCATCGTGACACGCGCAGGATTGATGCCATACTGATGCAAACGTTGTATAAACTTTTGCACCATCACCGAGTTTCCCAACTGTTGACACTGCATGCGCATCCGTGCGCTGGGCAAAGCAGTGAGGATATTTGCCCATGCCGACAGCACCGGCTCCCCTATCTTGTCGAGCCGCTGAAAGCAGCCAAAAGTAACGAAACCATTTTTCAAAGCAGGCAAAGATGCAACGGGAAGGTCAACATCGGGAGGGGTAAAACAGGTAAGTGTTTCAAGATGTAATACGATCTCGGAGAAATATCCGCGCTGTGCTTCAGTCACGGTTACCGCATCCGCCAACACGTAATCGATTTCCGCTAACCCTGTGGTGGCGAAATAGCCCAACCAGCTGACCTGCACAGGAGCGGGTTTCCATGCGAATACCGGCAGACGGTTCTTTCCGGTATGGCCGGAAAGATCAACCAGCACATGCACACCGTCGGCATGGATTAAACGCGCGGCATCGGCATCGCTCAAGTTGAACAACGGCTTCCATGAGGCAAAGTACGGTTTGATACGAGTGGTTAGTGCGTCAACTTGCATCACAGTTGGGTAAGCGATCAACTCGATTCGGGCTGGATCGATTTGCATCAGCAGATTTTCCAGAAAATATCCCACCGGATGATTACGCAGATCGCCCGATACTATGCCCACTCGCAGGCATTGGGGCTGGGCTGGACATTGCCAAGTGGAAAACCGCGTGGCCACCTTCTTGGCTACCATTCGGCCGTATTGCCGGGCCTCTTCCAGACAATACTCAGGAGAGTGGGCAGTATAGTTCAGCGAGAACAACAGATTGTCGTGCGCCTCTACATAATCGGGTTTGATCTCCAGTGCCCGGCGGAAACTCGTCAGCGCGTCGTCGAATTGACCGAGCTCTTTGAAAACAAGTCCCAGGTTATTGTGCGCCTCGGCGAAATCGGGCTTGATCTCCAGCACGCTACGATAGCAAGCCATTGCATCATCGAGCCGCCCGAGTTCTTTCGAGGCGCCGCCCAGATTGTTGTATACCTCGAAGAAATCAGGTTTGATCTCCAAGGCGCGGACGTAGCTTGCCACCGCCTCATCAAGTTGACCGAGGTCTTGAAGGATGACGCCCAGATTGTTGTGCGCCTCGGCAAAACCGGGCCTGATCTGCAACGCTCGCCGGGCGCTCGCCGCTGCCGCTTCGAGTTGTCCGCGTGCCCGCAGGGCTGCGGCCAGATTGCCGTGCGCCTCGGCATCGTTGGGCAAAAATTCCGCCGCCTTGCGCAAAGCAGACAGGGCATCTTTACCTTGCACCTGAAGCGACAGACCGAACAGTTTCCAGACGATACCGGAATCCGGATACAGCTTAAGCAGCGAGTGTGCCCAGTTTTCCAGTTCCACGAAGTGGCCGGCAACAAACATTGCGTCAAGCAGATTTATTTCGTCCGACGTTGGCGCCGACGGATGCGGCGGATGAAACTCGGCTTTCCCCAGACAGCAGTTCTTGTATTTTTTCCCGCTCCCGCAACTGCACGGGTCGTTTCTTCCAAGCTTCATGCGCACCGTCCTGTAACTATCATCGTCCGGGATTTAACTGTAAGCGAACAGGAACAAACCACGATTGTTCATCGTTGCTGTTGCGCAATCGCAGTCAATCCCGCAGCCGATTACTCCTGCCGCAAGCGTGAATAATCGCATTGCAAAATCGATCCGTCGAATAAGGTGAAGCTGGCCGATAAGCCGGGTTCTGTCGTGGACAGTCATTCCTCTAGGCGTTTCGTTACCTGACGCTCAAGCAACCTACCCGCTGACGACGCGAGCCACGTCATAGTCAGCCTATTTGGTCTTGCTCCGGATGGGGTTTACCCTGCCGCTGATGTTGCCACCAGCGCGGTGAGCTCTTACCTCGCCATTTCAACCTTGCCTGATCCCTTCTCAATCATCCCAGCGGCTTTCGCCACTGCTCTTCTTGAGAAGACTTTGCCGCTCTTGCGAGCGGCAAAGTCGGGCCATCGGCGGTGTATTTTCTGTGGCACTTTCCATCGCCTCGCGGCGTCCGGCAGTTAACCGGCATCCTGCTCTGCGGAGCCCGGACTTTCCTCCCCATTCTTGCGAATGCGGCGACTGCCTAGCCAGCTTCGATGCGGAGTTTAACACGGCGACGCTTGGCCTATGCCACAAAAACCCCGGCCTGATGCGCCTGCTCGTCGGCGAAATAACTGCTGCGCACCATCGGC
>DHIV01000016.1:0-21860 GCA_002403995.1 Gallionella sp. UBA4737
CATGTGGCGCGCGGGCTTGAGGTTGTGGCCGCCGGTGTCGAAGCAGATGCCCTTGCCGACCAGTGCCACAGTCTGCTTCGCCTTGGCGTGGCGATAGCGCAGATGCACGATCGCGGCGTCCTCGTCATGGCTACCCTGCGCCACCGCGACGAACGCACCCGCGCCCATCTTGCGCAACGCCTTCAGGTCGAATTCCTTGAGCTGCCAGCCTTGCTGTTTGGCGAGGTCCTTGACGCGCTTGCGGTACAGGCCGGGCGTGAGTTCGTTGGGCGGCAGCACGGTCAATGTGCGGCACAGCAGATTGCCTTCGGCCTGCGCCTTGAGCGCGTCGAATATTTTCTTGTCGGCGTAGCCATATAGCGCGATCTTTTGCAGCGGCTTGCGCTGGTCTGCTTTTTTCTTGTGCAGCGGCAGCGGCGCGCCGTTCACCCACGCCGCATACACCGCCGCTTCGGCGGCCTGCCGGCGTTGCGCCGCATCGCCCTGCACGACGATGGTAACGCCGGACGGCTGTTCTCCCAGCAGCAACTGCATGGCCTTGCGCGCCTGGGTCTGCACGGCGAAATTGGTCTTGCTGAAATCCAGCATCGCCCACGCGATCAGGCTGCCGTCTGCATGGTTTGCAGCAATGGGCGTGGCGGTGAATTCCTCGATCTTGATGCCGCGCCGCTTGAGCACGGCGGACAACAATTCGCGATGCGGTACATCGCCAGGCAGGGTCTTGCCCTTGGGCAGCAGCACCAGCAGATGGGCTGCGTTCAGGGCTTTGGGTACAGCAGGTGATGCGGTCAGTTGTGCTAGCATATCGTCCTCATTTTTGTTTGCCTCGATACATTTTCCGTTCGTCCTGAGTGCCGCGTTTTATGCGGCGTATCGAAGGGGGAACGGAAAACACTCGGCCCGAACGGAAGTTAAATTAACATCCCGTGATTATACGGGCAATCAACACCAAGAATTATGCGCGCTTATCTCAATCTCATGCAGCACGTGCTTGATCACGGCACAAAAAAATCCGACCGCACCGGAACCGGCACGGTCAGCGTGTTCGGCTACCAGATGCGCTTCAACCTGGCGGAAGGCTTTCCGCTGGTCACGACCAAGAAGTGCCACATGAAATCCATCGTGCATGAGCTGCTGTGGTTCTTGCAGGGCGACACGAACATCAAGTATCTCAAGGACAACGGCGTCAAGATCTGGGACGAGTGGGCGGACGAGAACGGCAATCTCGGCCCGGTGTACGGCAAGCAGTGGCGCTCCTGGACGACCGTGGACGGTCGCGTGGTGGACCAGATCAAAATGGCCGTCGATCAACTCAAGGGCAATCCCGATTCGCGCCGCATCATCGTTTCGGCCTGGAACGTCGGCGAACTCGATCAGATGGCGCTGGCGCCCTGCCATGCGTTCTTCCAGTTCTATGTCGCGGACGGAAAATTGTCCTGCCAACTCTACCAGCGCAGCGCCGACATCTTCCTCGGCGTGCCATTCAATATCGCGAGCTACGCGCTGTTGACGCTGATGATGGCGCAAGTGTGCGACCTGCAGCCGGGCGATTTCGTGCACACTTTCGGCGACGCGCACCTGTATTCGAACCACATGGAACAGACGCACTTGCAGTTGTCACGCGAGCCGCGCCTGCTGCCGACGATGAAGATCAATCCGAATGTGAAAGATATTTTCGCTTTCAAATTCGAGGATTTCACGCTGGAAGGCTACGACCCGCATCCGGCCATCAAGGCGCCCGTCGCGGTATGAGAAACTCTTATCCCGGCACCGGTATGAAGCCGCGCGTATCGCTGATCGTTGCGATGGCGAAGAACCGCGTGATCGGCGTCAACAACACGCTGCCGTGGCATCTGCCCGCCGACTTGAAGCACTTCAAGGCGCTCACAATGGGGCACCATATCGTGATGGGGCGCAAGACTTATGAATCGATCGGCATGCCGCTGCCGGGGCGCACTTCGGTGGTGGTCACGCGCAACGCAAATTATTCCGTGCCGGGTGTGGTGGTAGTAAATTCGCTAGCAGCGGCGATTACGGCGTGCGGCAATGATAAGGAGATTTTCGTGATCGGCGGTGCGGAACTTTACCGTCAGGCGATAGCTCTTGCCGACCGCATCTACCTGACCGAAATCGATGCCGACATTTCAGGCGATGCGCACTTCACGGAATTAGATGGCAAGCTGTGGCAGGAAACCGGGCGCGTGAGCCATGCGCCCGATGAGAAAAACCTGCATCCCTATCACTTCGTGGTTTACGACAGAAAGCGCTGACATCCCGAAAACACCAGACTTGGCTATTGGAAATCCCAGCGGTAGCCGATATAGATATAATAGCGTCTGATCTTCTCATCCTTGATCACGCTGGAATTATGGGTGTTTTCAACCCCTCCCTCGCCGTCGAAGCTCATCGATTCATTCATGCGATAGCTCAACTTGAGACTGGGTGTGATCCGCGTCATGTGAACATCCAGATTGTCCCTCTGGTTGTAAAGCTGCAGCGAAACATCCAAACGCCAGCGTTGCCGGAAGGTCTCGGTCTGAGTAAACGCCAAAGACTGTCCTTTATAGGTCTGGGCATTGATATAACTGCCGCTCGCAACACCCAGATCGTTTTCAAGCAGTAAATTGTTGCCTATGGCTTGCGCGGTAAAGATATACATATTCCCGCTCCCGGGCATAGCGGGCAGCGTACCGGCTGCTTTGGTACCGGATATATTATTGATACGAAAATCCCCGCCCAGCCGCAAACGCGAAGAGTAAGGGTGCGTCATTCCGACCATCAACAGGTTGGCTGTCGGGGTCAATGCCTTGGCATCCTCACGCAGGCTCTCTTTCGTCACTCCCGGCAGCAGCAATACGTCAGCTATCGACTGCGTGGTCTGGCCCAGCAATGCGTTGGTAAGCTGCAGGGTCGGCGATTTCCGGTGGTCTGCAAGCAGGGTGTAGTTGTCACCCGCCTGGTTCATCCAATTACCCTGGAACATCGCGATATTGACCTCCCTGAACATCCGGTCGTAATCAAGCTGCCCCATGTAATTGCGTTTCGCATCGAAATAATGCGCTTCCATCCCTAGGGCTTGGCGATCCACGACCGAGCCCACGCGCTGTTCGATGAAATAGCCGTTGCCGCTCCACTGCTCGGGCAGGCGGGTGAGATCGACGCTCAAGCCTGCGAAGGTCTTTCGCCCGGCATCGGTGTTATAGAAATCCACCGGCGTGCCCATGACGCCATTGACGCGCCAGGTGGAATTCAGGCTATAGCCCAGCCATGCTCCGTCGAAACGGCCCAGCACTCCACCCGCTATTCCCGGCTGCCGGCCCACGCGGTACAGGTAGCTGCGATCACGCGCGCTCTGCTCAACATAGAATGAGCTCAGCCGATTGTCATTTTTTGTATTCGATAAAAAATTCGACCTGTAATCATCCCGCACCACGATACGCGTATCGGTATTCTCGGTGCGTTTCCGACCGGTCAGATCCAGGGAAGTGATCAGCATCGATTGGTCCGTGCCGCTCAATGTGTCAAATATAATGTTTGAGCCGTTCGCGGTGGCAGTGTCGGTATGAAACACGCCGCTATAGTAACTCTGGGAAAAACTGCCGTAGGCCATCATCCTCTCGTCGACAGCCTGCTTCCGGACAGCCTGGGGCACGACCTTCGCATACGCTTCCGCGGGCAAATTCGCCAGCCTGGTTTTCACCTGCTTCACATCCGGGGCATCGGGGTATAGCTTCAGATACAACTCGTATTCGACACGCGCTTTGGCGTACTCTCCGTTCTTTTCCCGCGCTTCGCCGATCAGTTCCTGTGCTGCCTGTGACTGCTGGTTGGGAGGTAGGTTGAGCAGCTGGTTCAAGGTTTCAACCGCCACGGAGGCTTGCCCCTGCTTAAGCGCACCGCGTGCACTATCGAACAATTGCTTCGCTTTCTGCTCGACTGCCTCCGGAGTGATCACTCCAGGCGCCGCTTCTGTTTGTGGCTCGATTTTCGGCTTGAGCGCAGGTGTAAAAATGCTGATGCTGCGCCCATCGCTACCGGGACGTACACGGTAACTCACCTCATTGTCGAATTTGATGGTAAGCGAGGAGTCGAGCCCTGGATAAGCGACAGAAAAATGCGGGGTAATATCCGTCGGCGGAGAATCCTTGGCTTCCGGAAGCAGGCTGGTGCTATCCGGATCAGCTTCAAGGAGCTGGATGTAAACATGGATCTCGCCATTTTTGAGCGAAGCTTCACGCAGGTATTGAATCCTGACATCGAACTGGATATGGATCTCCGCCTCGTCACCCACGCGGTTGACATCGATGCGATCGATCACATGGGCTTGAGCCGCATTTATGCCAACTCCACTCAACAACAAGGCAACTGCCAGGCAGGAAAAAGAGCGGGTGAGATTTCGCATGACTTGTAACGTGCTAAAGACCTTCAATACTTATTCCTTTTTCAATACTGCAACCGGCGCATCGGTGAAACACCCAGCAACCGTCTGGATATTTATACCCCGCTGCTCCAGTTGCTTGTAGAGTTGTGGCATTTATCACACGATTGCGAGTTGTTATGTTTGGCATGACAGATATTGCACACACCTGAAACCGAGGCCCCCGATCCATGCACTTTGGCATTCAGGAAGCTTGTCGTTGACTTATGGCAAGCATCGCATGAAGGCCACATGGTCGTAGGTACGTGACCCGAATAGCTGGGATAACGGGTTGTAGGACTGCCACCCACGCCCTTCGCCGTCGTGCCATTGTGGCAAGTCGCACAGGTACCCGGCACCACTCCGGTATGGTCGAAGCTTGCGCCCAGCCAGGTCGTAGTGGAGTGGCATTTGTCGCATGAATCGGTGGTAGCAACATGCCCGCTTGGTTTGCCTGTCGCAGTTACGCCGTGACAGGTCGCACAGGTGCCAGGGACTATCCCGGTGTGGTCGAAGCTCGCCGGCAACCAGGCCGTGGTGCGATGACATTTGTCGCAAGAATCGGTGGTAACAACATGCCCGTTTGGTTTTCCTGTCGCAGTTACACCGTGACAGGTTGCACAGGTGCCCGGAGCCACGCCCATGTGGTTGAAGCCTGCCGGAACCCAGGCCGTGGTGCGGTGGCAACTGTCACATGAAGATGTCGTGAGCATATGCCCGCTCGGCTTGCCCGTCGCCATCGAGCCGTTGTGGCAGGTCATGCACGCTCCAGGCGCAACGCCCGCATGACTGTATGAAGCCGGCGTCCAGCCTGTGGTGCGGTGGCAGCTTTCGCACGGTGCAGTGGTGGGAACATGCTGGATGGGCTTTGCCGTTGCTCCCATGCGGTTACCCGCCATGTGGCAGGTGGCACAATCCCGGGGGGTTCCCTTGAACACACCCTGGATATGGCAGGATTCGCACCTGGTCAGGATGTGCGCGCCCGTCAGGTTATATCCTGTCTGGATATGGTCAAATTTTATAGTACCGGCTGCCTGCGCAAAGCCAATATGAGCCAGGACCATCAGAGGCAATATCAGTATCAGCCCGGTCCGCTTAGACGAACTCAAGATATGAAATATCTGCTTGATTTCAATTTTATGCCTGTTCATTCTGCAGCTCCTTAAAAGAATCTCAAACACTCATTTCTAAACCCATCTCGCCCACCCATACCTTCAGAATCGGTGCATTCTTTAAGACAGACTTTCTATCGAAGAATGCTGAGCAATCTATCAGATAGCCATTGCCGCTCAAAACCCGTCCGTCCAGTCATTGCCTGTCTGAATAAATGGCAAAATTCCCCAAACGAACGGTTGAAAAATCGGAACGAGCGGTCAACGACGTTTCGGCACCGCCCCCATCAAAAGCGTTTTGAAATCACTTGTGACATGACACCGCTCGCATAGTTGCCCGAATTCGCCACGATGAACGTCATCACTGTCATGGCAACCGACACACGTACCTGGAACGACAATCCGGTCTTCCATCGCTTTTTTATGGCAAGCGTAGCAATCCAGTTTCTTGTGTCCGCCATCCAGCTTGAATTTGGTGCGCTTGTCGTGATCGAAATCCCATGCTTTCCATGATCGCGCGTTGTGGCAGGTCTCGCACTTGGTACCGAGCCTGCGCTTATGCACTTTGTCATCGTCCTTCTTGTGACAGGAGTAGCAATCGGACGGCGTGTCGCGGAACAGCTGTGTCTGATGGCATTTCTTGCATTCCACTTTTATATGCAAGCCCAGCAGCGGAAAACGCGTACGCCCATGGTCTATACGGGCATCCTTCCAATCCTTTTCGTTATGGCAGGATTCGCAGCGTTTCCCAAGCTGGTTTTTGTGAACATCGTCCTTTTTGTGACACGCGACGCAATCCGGGACCAGCTTTTGCTGATACAGATTACCGGTATGGCAGGAGATACATTTGACCTTTTCGTGCTTGTCCTTCAAAGCATATTTGGTATCGCGGTCATGGTCGAAGATGATCGCTTTCCAGTCAGTTTCCTTGTGGCAAGTCTCGCACCTGGTGCCAAAACTTTCCTTATGCTTGTCATCCTTCTTGTGGCATCCGATGCAGGCCGTGGCCAGTTTCGCGGCGGCGGCCTTTAATTCCGGTTTGTGGCAGGCATCACATTTGGTTGTGACGTGTTTGCCCAATAAAGGGAATTTGGTGTCCTTGTCATGATTGAATTTGGCGGCCTTCCATTTTTCCTCGTTGTGACAGGTCACGCATTTATCGCCCAAGCCGCCCTTGTGCACATCATCCTTGCGGTGACACGCGACACACACAGTCGGCGTTTTCTCCTTGGTAAAGAGCGGGGCCTTATGGCAACTCACGCATTTCGCCAGTTCATGTTTGCCCAGCAGCTTGAATTTCGTTTGCGTGTCGTGATCGAACTCGATCTTCTTCCAGTCTTTTGCCGTATGGCAGATCTCGCATTTCTTGCCGTATTGCCCCTTGTGCTTGTCGTCCTTGCGATGACAAGCCACGCATTCATGCGCGACTCCCTTGAATTGGCTCTGGCTGACATGGCATTTGCTGCATTTCACGTCCACATGCTTGCCGATGAGCGCGAAGCGGGTCTTTTCCAGACTGTGATCGAATCTGGTTTCTTTCCAGGTGCGTTCGTTATGGCAGCTCTTGCAATCGGTGCCCAGGCTGCCCTTGTGTTTATCATCCTTGCGATGACAGGCATTGCATTCTGAAGGCGCTTCGCGATATTTTTTCTTCGCTTCGTGGCAGTCCTTGCACTTAACTTTTTCTTGCTTCAGGTGCGCCCCCAATAACGGGAAATCGGTCTTCGAGTGGTCGAAGGTTTTTGTATCCAGCACCGCGATCTTCGCATTCCGTCCCTTGTGTTCGGTATGGCATTCCCGGCATTCTTTTTTGTCCCCAAGCCTGCCGTGAAATCCCTCATGCTTCAGGATGTCCTGCTTCACATCCTTGTGGCAATCCGAACACAGCCCGGTCTGCGCCTCCTTGTTGAACCGGACGTGGCATTCCTTGCAGTTTTCTTCAAGCTTGGCGTGCCCCTGGATCACCTCTCCCGGCATCAGCGCAGACTCTCCCGCCGCCAGTGAGACATTGGAAAAAGACAGGGACACAGCAAGAAGAATCAGGCGTAGCAGCATCCGGCAGAAATCAGTACATGAATTTAGTGGCGATAACATGGACAATACCGCTGATCGCCAACAGCCAAACGAATGGGGAATGCAGAATATGCCACAAGCGGAACAACCGCTCGTAGGATGAAAATTGAGCCGCCTGCTGCACAGCACGCAGATACTCTTCCGCATCCTGCGAAACTTCCAGATAATACTGCTCCTGCTGCTGCTTATTCCACCCCTGAGTCTTGGCAAGGTGTGCGGCAGCCCGCCGTAACTCGTTGCGACAGTGGACTGCCAGATTGCGTCGCTGCCAACTCAGTGTCATGAATTTCCAGGCACGAACAACCAGCCCGCGCTTTTGATCAATTGCCATCATGCGAAATTGTTTCAATTTCTCGCCAATGCCGGTCGCCTCCATCAACACCTCGTTTACTTTGCTCACCCTGTTTTGGTTGGCATCCACAGCCTGCTGCAATTCCTCCAGATTGGATTTGCGGCCATAAAGCCCGTGATGTATGCGCTTATAGATAAAACGCCCTATGATGCCGCTGGCCGCCACTAACAACATCGAATAAAGCGCGACGCCGGCATTCAACGACCTCACGTGAAAGGTCGAATGGAACAGGACCAACACCGGCCCGCCGATCCCGAATATCATGTGCAGCATGAACCAATAACGCAGCGGCCCCCAGTTGCGGGCCAATTGCATATGCTTGCGTACCGGATAAAGCAGCATCAGCAGCATCATCACGCCGCCGACCAAACCAAGGTAATAACCGAAGCCAACACCGGGTTTATAATCCAGCTCATTCGCAGATGCCTTGATATAAACCCACCAAGCCATCAATATTAAAACAACCGAGGAAGACCACACTACGCGCGCGCCGACACCCATACGGCGGTCGGTAGCGCGCGTACCGCCAAATACCTTAACCTCGATTGGATGATTTTTATTACGCCGTTCAATAGCGTGAGAACTGCCGGCCGCTGTTGCTACAGTATTTTGATCACGCGAAATCTCAGATGCCATATACGCTCAACCTGCTTATTGCACCGGACCAAATCAAGATAATGAAATAATCCATGTGCCTGTGTTGTTTATTTTATCACGAGCTAAAATCAGCACTCGAAATACTGACTCGATGTTTCTTGAATTGCCTTGAAGGCATCGGTAGACTGCGCGCACCGGAACAAGTTCACTCTTCGAAGTGTCGAAGGCATCAATTGAGTGACAGGCATCCGGTATATCAACTCATTGCACGTTTACCTGCGCCTCATGACCTTTCCGAAATATTCCAGGAAATTGATTTGACAAAAATCACATTTGCATCAACAGTCCACGTACCAACATGAACGATCAGTTATTCATCTATCTGCTTTATGTGCTGCCCTTGACGGTGCCTTTGTTGATTTATCTGTACAAACGCAAGCGCCATCAAAAAATTGCCGAAGAAACCTGGCATGAAGCGGTGGCATCCGGACTGACCGAACCCGCGACCCTGCATCCTGTATTCGATCCCAATGTTTGCCTCGGCTCGGGTGGCTGCTATAAAGCCTGCCCCGAACAAGCGATCGGCATCATCGATGGCAAGGGCGTGCTCGTCAGCCCTGCTCTATGCATAGGCCATGGGGCTTGCGCCGCCTCCTGCCCGGTCGGCGCGATCAAGCTGGTGTTCGGTACCGAAACCCGGGGAGTGGACATCCCGCAACTCAAGCCCAACTTCGAAACCAATGTGCCCGGCATCTACATTGCCGGAGAGCTGGGCGGCATGGGACTGATCAGAAAAGCCGTGGAACAGGGGCGCCAGGCGATGGATTCCATCTCGAAACGCGGCCGCGCAAAAACGCCGCACGATGTCGTCGTGATCGGCGCGGGTCCCGCAGGCATTTCCGCCACGCTTGCCGCAAAACATCATGGCCTGCGTTGCGTGACGCTCGAGCAGGAAGACACTTTCGGCGGCAGCACGCTGCATTACCCGCGGGGCAAGCTCGTGATGACGGCTCCGATGAACCTGCCCATCATCGGCAAGGTAAAAGTCAGGGAGATAAGCAAGGAAGCCTTGATGAGGCTCTGGGAGGATGTGGTCGCCAAGACCGGCATCAAGATCAATTTCAGTGAACGCATGGAAAAGATAGAGCGCCAGGGTGATGCATTTTCCATCGTCACCAACCGCGCCAACTACCTCACGCGCAGCGTGCTGCTTTCCATAGGCCGGCGCGGCACACCGCGCAAACTGGATGTTCCGGGCGAAGAACTGGAAAAAGTCATCTACCGGTTGATTGATCCTGAACAATATCGGGCAAAACATGTGCTGGTGGTCGGCGGCGGCGATGCCGCACTTGAAGCGGCTGTGGCGATCTCGGAACAACCCGGCGCCACAGTCACGCTGAGCTATCGCGGCAACGCTTTCAACCGCGTGAAGCCGAAAAATCGCGAACGCATGGAAAAGGCCAGTACTTCAGGGCAACTGCGACTGCTGCTGGAATCGAATGTCAAACAGATCCTGCCCGCCGCCGTCCAGTTGGATCAAAAGGGCACCGGGATCGAGTTGCCCAACGACGCAGTCATCGTCTGCGCGGGGGGGATATTGCCCACGCCGCTGCTGAAGGAAATCGGGATCCACGTTGAAACCCGCCACGGCACTGGCAGCTTCCAGCAAATGAGTGATGCCACGAAACCTGCGCCCCACTAATGGCCAAATTACTAACCCAGCCAACATAGCGCACAAAACACAAAGTGCGGCATCCTGATTGATTTCAACACCGCATAAACTCAATCCCGCCACGCAGTCCACAAAGTTGTGCCCCCCAGGTCAGACGCTATCCGGATGATTGTTCTTGAATGTTATGTTGAAGTTAGATAGCCTGTATCGGTTGAATAGATAGTTTGGGGAAATATCCAGGCATTCTTTCCATCTCGAAAAAATGCGTCCTGTGAGTCTGTTACACGAACAACGGATAGGAGAATGTGATGAACGTAAATACCAAACGTGTTCTGCATGTCGAAGACGCCAAAAGCCAACAACTGTATATCGGCGCGCTCCTTGCAGGGATTGTGGATGTGACATGGGCCAGCACGCTCAAAGAGGCAAGATCGCTGATCAGGGACTCCAAATTCGATCTGGCTCTTGTAGACTTTACCTTACCTGACGGGTCTGGGTCTGATCTTATCAATGAGCTTGCCGCACATGACCCGCCCATACCCGTGATCGTATTTTCCGCTCATGAATTATCGAACAATATGGTTAATGTAATGAATGTTTTCGTCAAAGGACACTTCAGGGAACAGGATTTGATCGATGCTGTTCGATCCATATGTTCGTGAAGGATACATTCACCGATTAACCTCAAGGCCTTACGGCACCGGGTGACATTCACCCCTGGCCAGCGCTCTTAATCAGGAGGTCAACCATTTCAAACCACGCGCAGTTGACCTATATCCAACGGTGTTGAAACACCATGGCATTTCAACACCGTATACAAAGCCGGACATTCATCTTCCGCTTTGCTGTTTTCTCGAAATCATATTGACTCAATCCTGCCGCACGCAGTCCACGTGATACACGCGTTCGCCGTCTTCCTTGTCTGACACCAGACCGTGGATGTCAGTCTCGAAGCCGGGGAATCTCCTGTTGAAGTCGCGTGCGAACTTGAGGTAATCGACGATGAGCTTGTTGAAGCGTTCGCCCGGAATCAGCAGCGGGATGCCCGGAGGATAAGGAGTAAGCAACACCGCCGTAATCCGGCCTTCCAGTTCGTCAATGGGCACGCGATCGATCTCGTCGTGCGCCATTTTGGCGAATGCATCGGAAGGTTTCATCGCGGGTTGCATATCTGACAGATACATCTCGGTCGTCATTTTTGCAACATTGTGTGTCTTATAGGTGTCGTGGATCTGCTGGCACAGGTCGTGCAGGCCGACGCGCTCGTACTGCGGATACTTGGCCGCGAACTCGGGCAGAATGCGCCACATCGGCTGGTTCTTGTCGTAATCGTCCTTGAACTGCTGCAACGCAGTGAGCAGGGTGTTCCAGCGGCCCTTGGTGATGCCGATGGTGAACATGATAAAGAACGAGTACAGCCCGCACTTTTCGACAATGACGCCGTGCTCGGAGAGATACTTTGTGACCATCGCTGCGGGAATCCCGGTCTCGTCGAAGTTGCCGTTGAGGTTTAGCCCAGGAGTGATGATGGTGGCCTTGATCGGGTCGAGCATGTTAAAGCCGGCTGCCAGCTTGCCGAAACCGTGCCATTTTTCAGACGTCGTCAGCATCCAGTCTTCGCGAGAGCCTATGCCTTCTTCGGCGATCTTCTCCGGCCCCCACACCTTGAACCACCAGTCCTTGCCGAATTCTTCGTCGACCTTGCGCATCGCGCGGCGGAAATCCATCGCCTCGGCGATGCTCTCTTCCACCAGCGCGGTGCCGCCCGGCGGTTCCATCATCGCCGCAGCCACGTCGCACGAGGCGATGATGGCGTACTGAGGGCTGGTCGAGGTGTGCATCAGATAGGCTTCGTTGAACACGTGGTTGTTGAGCTTGCGGTTCTCCGGCTCGCGCACCAGGATTTGCGATGCCTGCGACAACCCAGCCAATAATTTGTGCGTGGACTGCGTGGCGAAGATCATCGACTCCTTGGCGCGCGGCCTGTGCTTGCCTATGGCATGCATGTCTTTATAGAAAGGGTGGAATGCCGCATGCGGCAGCCAGGCCTCGTCAAAATGCAGCGTGTCGATCTTGCCATCCAGCATCTCTTTCAACATTTCCACGTTGTACACGATGCCGTCATAAGTGCTCTGCGTGATGGTTAGGATGCGCGGCTTTTTGGTCTTGTCCTTGATGAACGGATTCGCGTCGATCTTCTTCTGGATATTTGCCAGCTCGAATTCGGATTTCGGGATCGGCCCGATGATGCCGTAATGATTGCGCGTCGGCCTCAGGAACACCGGCACCGCGCCGGTCATCATGATGGCGTGCAATATTGACTTGTGACAGTTGCGATCCACTACCACGATGTCGTTGGGAGCAACGGTGGAGTGCCACACGATCTTGTTCGAGGTCGAGGTGCCGTTGGTGACGAAGAACAGGTGATCGGAATTGAAGATGCGCGCCGCGTTGCGCTCCGATGCCGCCACCGGCCCGGTGTGGTCGAGCAATTGACCGAGTTCGTCCACCGCGTTGCAGACGTCGGCACGCAGCATGTTCTCGCCGAAGAACTGGTGGAACATCTGCCCCACCGGCGACTTCAGAAACGCCACGCCACCTGAGTGGCCCGGGCAGTGCCACGAGTAGGAGCCATCCTGCGCGTAGTGCAGCAAGGCGCGGAAGAACGGCGGCGCCAACGAGTCCAGATAGGATTTGGCCTCGCGGATGATGTGGCGCGCCACGAATTCCGGCGTGTCCTCGTGCATGTGGATGAAGCCGTGCAGCTCGCGCAGGATGTCGTTCGGAATGTGCCGCGATGTGCGCGTCTCGCCGTACAGGTAGATCGGTATGTCGGCGTTCTTGAAACGGATCTCCTGGACGAAGGCGCGCAGACTTTTCAGCGCGACCTCGGTTTCTTCTTTGCTGCCCCCGCCGAATTCCTCATCGTCGATCGACAGCAAGAACGCCGAGGCGCGGCTCTGCTGCTGTGCGAACGACGTCAGATCGCCATAGCTGGTGACACCGAGGATTTCCATCCCTTCTTTTTCGATGGCTTCGGCCAACGCGCGGATACCCAACCCGCTGGCATTCTCGGAGCGGAAGTCTTCGTCGATGATGATAATCGGAAAGCGGAATTTCATTGTGTACTCCCTTTAGGAATAACTAAATTAGGCTGGAACAGCGGATTGGCGCGGATTGTCGCAGATTTCCGGGACGCTGCAAGGGGAAATTGTTGTCGCTAAAAACTATGCGCCAGATAAAGGCAAGCTACATTTTCGGCAAGGTGACACCCACCTGCCCCTGGTACTTGCCGCCGCGATCTTTATAGGACGTCTCGCAGACTTCATCGCTCTCGAAGAACAGCACCTGCGCCACGCCTTCATTGGCGTAGATCTTCGCGGGCAACGGGGTGGTATTGGAAAACTCCAGCGTCACATAGCCTTCCCATTCCGGCTCGAACGGCGTGACGTTGACGATGATGCCGCAGCGCGCATAGGTAGACTTGCCCAGGCAGATGGTCAGCACGCTGCGCGGTATGCGGAAATATTCCACGGTGCGCGCCAGCGCAAACGAGTTGGGCGGGATGATGCAGTAATCAGCGGTGACCTCGACGAAGGAATTAGGGTCGAAGTTCTTCGGGTCGACGATGGTGCTGTTGATGTTGGTGAACAGCTTGAACTCGTTGGAGCAGCGTATATCGTAGCCGTAGCTCGACGTGCCATACGACACGATGCGCTTGCCGTTCACCTCTTTCACCTGACCCGGTTCGAACGGCTCGATCATCTTGTGTTGCTCCGCCATGCGGCGTATCCATTTGTCTGACTTGATGCTCATAACATTCAGGTGAAAGGTGAAAGGTGAAAGTTTCAAGGAAATGCGAAATCCTTTGTCCTTGAATCTTGAACCTTGTACCTTGTACCTTGCTCCTCTAAACTAATTTGCAAGGGCGCGATTTTAACCAATTCGCCGCTGTCGCGCGCGATTTGCTAAAATCCGCGCCTTTATAGCATTTCGTCTGGTTCACAATGTCCAAAAGAAAAATACTTGTAACCTCTGCTCTGCCCTACGCCAACGGCAGCATCCACCTCGGCCACCTGGTCGAATACATCCAGACCGACATCTGGGTGCGCTTCCAGAAGATGCAGGGTAACACTTGTCACTACGTGTGCGCCGACGACACCCACGGCACGCCCATCATGCTGCGCGCCGAAAAGGAAGGTATTACGCCTGAACAATTGATCGACCGCGTATGGCACGAACACAAGGCGGACTTCGACGGCTTTCATGTCGAGTTCGACCACTACGGCAGCACCAACAGTGCCGAGACCAGGCAATATTCGGAATCCATCTATCGCAAACTCAAAACCGCCGGCTTGATCGAAGTGCGCTCGATCGAGCAGTTCTACGATCCGATCAAGAACATGTTCCTGCCGGATCGCTTCATCAAGGGCGAATGCCCCAAGTGCCACGCCAAGGACCAGTACGGCGATAATTGCGAAGTATGCGGCGCTGCCTACGCGCCCACCGAGCTGATCAACCCTTATTCGGCCGTGTCCGGCGCGCAACCGGAACGGCGCAACTCTGATCACTACTTCTTCAAGCTTTCCGCCGACACCTGCCAGCAGTTCCTGCGTGCATGGACGCGCAGTGGCGCGCTGCAAGCCGAAGCCGCCAACAAAATGCAGGAATGGCTGGGCGCGGAAGGCGAGAACAAACTCACCGACTGGGACATCTCGCGCGATGCGCCCTATTTCGGCTTCGAGATACCCGATGCACCGGGCAAATATTTTTATGTGTGGCTGGATGCGCCGGTCGGCTACATGGGCAGCTTCAAGAAACTGTGCGAAAAATCCTCCCTCACCCCCGACCCCTCTCCCGAAGGGCGAGGGGAGCGCGCACTCCCTCTCCCACCGGGAGAAGGTTGGGGTGAGGGAGCGCCCTTAAATTTTGACGAATACTGGAAACCCGGCTCGGACACTGAGCTGTACCATTTCATCGGCAAAGACATCCTTTATTTCCACGCGCTGTTCTGGCCCGCGATGTTGCAGCACGCCGGCTTCCGCACCCCGACCAAACTGTTTGCCCACGGCTTCCTCACCGTAAACGGCGAGAAAATGAGCAAGTCGCGCGGCACCTTCATCACCGCCGACAGCTACCTCAAACAGGGACTCAACCCGGAATATCTGCGCTACTACTACGCCGCGAAGCTGAATGGGACGATGGAAGACCTCGACCTGAATCTGGAAGATTTTGTGGCGAAGGTGAATAGCGACTTGATCGGTAAGTACATCAACATCGCAAGCCGTGCATCCGGTTTCCTATCGAAAAATTTTGATGGCGTGCTTAAACGAGACATTGAAGGGTTTGGAGCCACGCTTGGTCTCATCGTAACAAAAACAGAAGCAATCCGTTCGTACTATGAGGAACGCGACTATTCGTCTGCCATCAGACAAATCATGGCAATTGCTGACTTGATTAACGAATTCACTGATCGCGAAAAGCCGTGGCTAATTGCAAAGGACCCGAGCAAAAATTTACAGTTGCAGTCAGTGTGCAGCACACTCATAAATGCATTCAGGCTATTAACCCTCTACCTAAAGCCCATTCTTCCGAAACTTGCTGCCGAGGTAGAAAACTTTCTCAACATCCCCCCGTTAACTTGGCAAGATGCAAACAGTTTGCTGCCGGACGGCCATAGGATCAAATCATACCAACACCTGATGACCCGCATAGACCCTAAACTTATCGAAGCCATGATCGAAGCCAACAAACAAACCCTGGAACCAACCGCAGACGCTCATTCACCTGCCCGCCATGCCGAAGCACAGCAGCACGCCATCGCACCGATTGCCGAAACCATTTCCATCGACGAGTTCAGCAAGATCGATCTGCGCGTCGCGAAGATCGTCAACGCGGAGCATGTCGAAGGCGCGGAGAAATTATTGAAACTGACGCTGGACATCGGCGAGGAAAAACCGCGCACCGTGTTCGCGGGCATCAAGTCGGCTTACGATCCGGAAAAACTCAAGGGCCGCATGACCGTGATGGTCGCCAACCTTGCGCCGCGCAAGATGAAGTTCGGCTTGTCGGAAGGCATGGTGCTGGCGGCTTCCGGTGAGACACCCGGATTGTTCATTCTCAGCCCGGATGACGGCGCGCAACCGGGGATGCGGGTTAAATAATTGGGTTTGTAGGAGCGGGCCATGCGTGTGTTGTTGGGGCTTCAGCCCCTTACAACCACGGCGTACTCCTTGCGGGTGCTGCCCACGACAGAGAGATTCGCGGGCATGGCCCGCTCCTACAAAAACGCGCGCGCATATCCAACCGTTATTTCTTCGCGCTGATCGCTGTGAGTATGCCCTGCATTATCGCAGTGGGCGTAGGCGGGCAACCGCTCACCACCACATCCACCGGAATCACGTTGGAAACTTTGCCGCAACTCGCGTAGCTCTCGCCCCCGCCATCAGGAGACCCGTCGTTAGAACAAAAGATACCTCCATCACAGGCGCACTCGCCGATCGCCACCACCAGCTTGGGTTCCGGTATTGCATCGTAAGTGCGCTTGAGCGCGGTCTCCATGTGGCGCGACACCGGGCCGGTGACCAGCAGCATGTCCGCATGGCGCGGGCTGGCGACGAATTTGATGCCCAGTCCTTCGATGTTGTAATAGGCATTGTTGATCGATTGGATCTCCAGTTCGCAACCGTTGCATGATCCGGCATCGACATGGCGTATGTTCAGCGCGCTGCCAAACACTTTCAGGATTTCCTCGCTCAACCGCTGCGTCTCGACACGCATCGCCTCGTCCGGCAGCGGCGCGGCTTCAGTCTTGATGCCCGTTTTTAATATCTGTTTAATAAGTTGATACATATGGGAGCCTCTAGAAATTCACTTTTGCGGGATGGCAGGCTGGACACGGCGATGCGAAGCATTTGGGGCGGGCAGGCCTGCTGCTTCGCGCTCCCGCACTGGGAGGGCTGCGCCACACCGTGTCGCGCGAGCACCGCACGGAGCCGCGCAACGAACGATGAGACATATCGAGTTGATAGGCGAGGAGTGAGTGAGCACGCGGCGCCGCGATTCGCCCGGAAAAATGAATTTATAAAGGCTCCCATCACAGGTCCTGTCCTGAATAACTTAGATTGAACGATTTGTTGATCAGCGGGAAATCCGGCACGATGTTGCCCAGAACGGCGTGTTCCAGCGCCGGCCAGTTTTGCCAGGATGGATCGTGCGGGTGCACGCGCGTCAACTTGCCCTCCGCATCGGTGTGGATCGCCACCAATACCTCGCCGCGCCAGCCTTCCACCATGCCCACGCCGAAGCCCTGCGCGGGCAGTTTTTCGAGCGGCACCTGCAAGGTATCGTCATGGTCCAGATGATCCAGAATCTCGCGCTGCAAGCGCAACGATTCGAACAGCTCATCGAAGCGCACGATGACACGCGCCGCGACATCGCCGTTGCGATAGGTCGCCATCTGCACGTCCAGCTGGTCATACGGGGCGCAGGGAAACTGCACGCGCGCATCCCATGCCTGTGAGCTGGCGCGCCCGGCCAAACCGCATAGCCCAAGCCGTGCGGCCAGCTTGGGCTCGATGCGCCCGGCACCGATGAAGCGATCCTGCACCCCGGCATGTTCTTCGTAGATACCGCGCAGCACACGCACCTCGCGCTCCAGCATCGCGCATTCTTCGAACAGCGTCCGTTTTCCCGGTTCCGCCAAGCCCGCCGCTACACCGCCCGGAATGATCTTGTCCATCAGGTAGCGATGCCCGAACAGCGCGGCATTGTTGCGCAGCATTTGCTCCTTCAAAATCCAGAACTGCGCAAAGCCGAACGACAGCGCGACATCGTTGCCGAGATAGCCGAGATCGCCCAGATGGTTGGCGATGCGCTCGCGTTCCAGAAACAGCGCGCGCAGCCACAGTGCGCGATCCGGCGGCGTGACGGCTGCGATACTTTCCGCTGCCATCGCATAAGCCCAGGCATATGCGACCGTGCTGTCGCCGCTCACTCGTCCCACGAGTTTTGCGCCTTGTTGCAGGCTCATGCTTTCGAAGCGTTTCTCGATGCCCTTGTGGGTGTAACCCAAACGCTCCTCAAGGCGCAGCATCTTTTCGCCGACCACGGAAAAGCGGAAGTGCCCGGGCTCGATGGTGCCGGCATGCACCGGCCCCACCGCAATCTCATGCACGCCCTGTCCTTCCACTTGCACGAAGGGATAGTTATCCGCATCGTCGGTGCGACTCTGTGCCGCGTCAAAATCCTTGCGCAGCGGAAAGCTGCTGCCATGCCATGCACCGTGGCGCAACCATTTGCGATGGTCATGGCCTTCGTGTGCGTAAATGCCGAGCAGGTCATATGCCGCGCGTTGCATGCGGTCAGCCACCGGAAAGATCCGGCTGACATCGGGGTAACTGGGTTGCGCGGCAAGCAAGGGTATGCTCAAACATATCAAGCCCGCTTCATTGACCAGCGCGATATGCAGCGCAAAGCCTTTGTTCTGTTGGCGTGCATCGCTGCCCCACAATGCCACCAGCCTGCCGCCGCCGTCCTGAACAATCTGGCAGATCGGCTGCAGATCGTCAGGCTTGATCTCGCCCGACCACGCCGGAATCGCGCCGGCAAGTCTGGTCAAGTGCAGATTGGGATGGTTGATGGGCATCGTTTTATCTCATCTTAAACCGGACGAGCCGGAACTAAATGCAGGTCGGGCTTAACCAGCGACTTGGCTGCCGTATTTTGACGGCCTAGTCGAATGGCTATGCAAAGCTCGCCCGACAGGGTGGGCGCAGCCCACCCTACGGTTACTGCATTTTTAAATGTTTCCATGTTTTATCCACCCAGCAAAGCCGCAGCCTGGCGATACCAGTCAGCCAGATAGCGCGGCATATACAGCCCGAGGATCAACACTATCAGCAAGTGCGCGAACACCGGGATCAGCGCCGGCTGGTGCGGCAATCGGTGCGCTGTGGTTTCGCCGAACACGATGGGCTGCACCTTGCCGAAGATCGCGGCGAACGCGATGCCCAGCGCGATCAGCAATATCGGTGTCGTCCACGGATAGTCGTGCATGGCCGTGGTGATGATCAGGAATTCACTGGCGAACACGCCGAACGGCGGCATGCCCAGGATCGCCAGCGTGCCGAGCATCAGCCCCCAGCCTACCGTGGGGCTGATCTGCAAAATACCGCGTATGTTTTCCATCTGCTGCGTGCCGGTTTTTTGCACCGCATGACCGACCGCGAAAAAGATCGCCGACTTGGTCAGCGAGTGCACGGTCATATGCAGCATCGCCGCGAACGTGGCCACCGCCCCGCCCATGCCGAAGGCAAACGTGATCAGTCCCATGTGCTCGATGGAGGAATAGGCGAACATGCGCTTGATGTCTTTTTGCCGCGACAGGAACAATGCCGCGACCACCACCGACAGCAGGCCGAATCCCATCATCAGGTTGCCCGCGAAGTGCGTGCCCAACGAGCCGTCCACCAGCACCTTGCTGCGCATCACCGCGCACAATGCGACATTCAGCAGCAAACCCGAGAGCACCGCGGAAACCGGTGTGGGACCTTCCGCATGGGCATCCGGCAACCAGCTGTGCAGCGGCACCAGGCCGATCTTGGTGCCATAGCCAACCAGCAGAAAGACGAAAGCCAATTTTAGAACCGTGGGTTCAAGCCCGCCTTTGACCTGGTTCAAATGCGTCCACAGCAAAGCCGTACCGCCTTCACCGAGCACGCGCTCGGCGGCGAAATACAGCAGGATGGTGCCGAACAGCGCGAGCGCGATGCCCACCCCGCACAGGATGAAATACTTCCACGCCGCCTCGATGCTGGCCGGAGTGCGGTACAGGCTGACCAGTAACACGGTAGTTAGCGTCGCCGCTTCCATCGCCACCCAGATGATGCCCATGTTGTTGGAGGTCAATGCGGTCAGCATCGCCAACGTGAACAACTGGTACATGCTGTAATACAGATGCAGCATCGGCGTGCTGAGCTTGCCGTGATGCTGCTCGATGCGCATATAGGGGCGCGAGAACAGCGAAGTGGTGAATGCAACGAATGCGGTCAGCGCGACCAGGAATACGTTGAACTGGTCGATGAAGAATTCCTCGCTGAACGCGACTTGCGGTCCCGAGTCGATCACGCGCATGGTCAACACCACGGCCGCGACAAAGGTGCAGAAACTCATCAGCGAATTCAGCTCCGCCGCCCAGCTGCGCGAACCGAATGCGGCCAGCAGCAGACCGCCCGTCAGCGGGGTGAGCAGCAGTGCCATGAGTTGCAGATCAATCATCCTTGAGCTTCTCCATGTTGGTGATGTCCAGGCTGTCGAAGGTCTCGCGTATCTGGAAGAAAAAGATGCCGAAAATAAATGTCGCCACCAGCACGTCCAGCGCGATGCCCAGTTCCACCACCAGCGGCATGCCGTGCGTGGCGCTGGTCGCCGCGAAGAACAGCCCGTTCTCCATCGCCAGGAAACCGACCACCTGCGGGACGGCCTTGCGCCGCGTCAGCATCATCAGCAGCGACAGCAGCACGCTGGCCAGCGCGATGCCGATCAGGCCGCGCGTGATGCTCTCGGAGAGTTGCGAGATCGGCGCGGCCAGGTTGAACGCAAAGATCACCAGCACGATGCCGACCAGCATGGTGGTCGGGATGTTGATCAGCGTTTCCACATCCCACTTCACGTTCAGCTTGCGTATCAAACGATGCAGCAGCCACGGCAAAGCCAACACCTTGATCAACAGCGTCAACCCGGCGGAATAATACAAATGGTGCTGATCCGTCGAATAAGCCACCACAAAGGTGCTGAGCGACAACACCAGCCCCTGCCATGCAAACAGGTTGATCAGGGACAGGATGCGCCGTTGCGACAGCATCGCAAACGCGATCAGCAGCAGCATCGACGCAAGCAGGTTGATAATTTGTATGTTGTAACTCATCGTGAATATAAAACTCGCATAGCGAACGTTTGCCCCTTCCCTTGCTTGCGGGGGAAGGATGGGATGGGGGAAACGGACATGGAAAGTTTCATCATCAGCATTTTCATATTTACCATGTCCGTTATGCACCCAACAGGAAATGGATCAACAAGCCCAGCACCGCCAGCAGAAACGCGGTGCCCAAAAACTCCGGCGCGCGGAAGATGCGCATCTTGGCGAGCAGCGCTTCCAGCAAAGCCAGCGCGGCACCGGCCAATATCAGCTTGACCAGCAGCGCGATGATGGCCAGCGGCAGTGAATTCCAATTGCCCACCTCGGCAATGCCATAGGGAAAGAACAGCGCGATGCCGATGGAAATATAGGCGAACAGTTTGAGGCTGCTCGCCCACTCAACCAGCGCCAGGTGGCGCGCCGAATACTCCAGGATCATCGCCTCGTGGATCATGGTCAGCTCCAGATGCGTGCTGGGATTGTCCACCGGGATGCGCGCATTCTCGGCCAGTAGCACGATCACGAAGGCCAATCCGGCAAAGGCGAGGCTGGGGTATAACACAAACTGGTGATGCGCCAGCGCGTCCACGATGCGCGGCAGCTGCGTCGAGTGGCTGATCAGCGAAGCGGTGAAGAACACCATCAGCAATGCCGGTTCGGCGAGAAACGACACCAACATCTCGCGCCGCGCGCCGAGCGTGCCGAATGCGGTGCCGATA
>DHIV01000016.1:22011-28845 GCA_002403995.1 Gallionella sp. UBA4737
AGCGTGCCGAATGCGGTGCCGATATCCATCGCTGCCAGCGAAATGAACACCCGCGCCAGTGCAAACACGCCGACCAGCGCGATCACATCGGCGGCGGGCGAGAACGGCAGGTCCACCGCGATGATCGGAATGATGGCCGCCGCCAGCCACATGCAGCCGAACAAGATGTAGGGTGTGATGCGAAACAGCAGCGACGCGTTATAGGCGATCACCGCATCCTTGTGGAACAGCTTGCGCAGCGTGCGATAGGGCTGCATCACGCCGGGACCGGAGCGGTTTTGCAACCAGGCGCGGCACTGGTTCACCCAGCCGGTCAGCAGCGGCGCGAGCACCACCACCAGCAATGACTGGTAAAGTTGAAACAGGATGCCCAGGGCTTGATCCGTGCTCATCATACAAATGCCAGCAACACGACCAGCGTGACGAAGGTATAGGTCAGATACAAATGGATGCGCCCGTGCTGCAGCAGCGACGCCCATGAGGAGAGTTTTTCGGTGATGCGTTTGATCGGCAGATACAGCGCGTACCAGAGGCGGTCATCGCTGCGGCCGTGATAGCGCGGATGCGTATCGAAGGCGCTCGGCAACTCGCTCTCGATGCGGAAGAACGGCTCGAAGATGCGCCGGATCGGCTGGCCGAATCCTTCGGCGGTATCCTGCATGCGCGAAGTTTGCGCCGGGTAACCGCAGTCCCAGGCCGGACCGCGGCGCAGCCGGCCGTGATAAAAGCGATGCACCGTCAATGCGGTCACCAGCATCACGCCCAGCACCGCCAGCAGGAAATACACCGGACTGTAGCTGGCACGCTCGATGTCGACCGGGGCGAGGAACAGCCAGCCAGAGGCAGCGTTACCCAGCCCCCGTCCAACCAATACTTTGGTCACCAGATCAAGTTGATGAACGACAAACACCGGCGCCAAGCCCAGTCCCACACAAACAAGGGCCAACCAACCCAACCCGATGCGCTCCCAAATGCCGGCATCGTGCGGCTGTTCATTCGACTCCTTGGGCGCCTCGCCGCGCGGCTGGCCGAGGAAAATGATCCCGTAGAATTTGACCATCACATACGCCGCCAATGCGGCGGCCAGCGCGATCACCGCGGCCGCCACCGGTATCAGCATGTTGATGTAGCTGTTGGGCAAGCCCGGCGATAACAAAAATGCCTGCAACAACAGCCATTCCGAAACGAAACCATTGAAGGGTGGCAGGCCCGATATCGACAGCACACCGACCAGCATCAGCGCCGCGACCCAAGGCATGTGATGGATCAGGCCGCCCATGCGCCCCATGTTGCGCTCGCCGGTCGCATGCAAAATAGAACCCGTGCCGATGAACAGCAGGCTCTTGAAGAACGCATGGTTCAGGCTGTGGTACAACGCCGCAGTGAGAGACAAGGCCGCCAGCGCGTCCTTGCCATAGACGTGGAAGATGATGGCCAGGCCGATACCCACCAGCAGCAGGCCGATGTTTTCGATCGAAGAATAAGCCAGCAACCGCTTCATGTCGCCCTGCACGGCGGCGAACATCACGCCGAAGATCGCGGTGATCAGGCCCAGCGCCAATGCCAGCACACCCCACCACCATTGCTGCTCACCCAGCAGATCGAAGGTGACGCGCAGGATGCCGTAGATCGCCGTTTTCAGCATCACGCCGCTCATCAATGCGGAAACCGGCGAGGGCGCAGCAGGATGGGCTTCGGGCAACCAGACGTGCAGCGGCAACATGCCTGCTTTCGCGCCAAAGCCGAACAACGCCAGCAGGAACGCCACCGATGCCCAGAAACCCGTCAGATGCGCCTCGCGCATCGCCGCAAAGGTGTAAGCGCCGATGCCATGCCCGCCCTGCATCACGCCAAAGCTGAGCAGGATCCCGATCGCCCCGACGTGCGCAATCAGCAGATACAGATAGCCGGCCTTGCGGATGTCGGGGACATTGTGGTCGGTGGTGACCAGAAAATAGGAAGACAGGGCCATCGCCTCCCACGCCACCATGAACATGTAGGCATCGTCAGCCAGCAACACCAGCGCCATGCTGGCCAGGAACAGGTGATACTCCAGGCACAGCAAGCCCAGCGTATTGCCCTGCATGGATTTAAAATAACCGGCGCTGAACAGCGACACCCCGAACGATGCGCCGCCCAACAGGATCAGGAAAAATGCGGAGAGCGGATCGAGACGAAGGTGAAAAGGCAGATCCGGCAGACCCAGCGGCAATATCGCATAGCTGGCTGCCTCGCCGAGCGCCCACAATCCGGTTGCGGCCAGCGCCAGCGAAACAATCGCGCCGACGGGGAAAATGACATTGATGATCAGGTGCGGGCTGCGCTGCAGTGCCAGTCCCAGCAGTCCCAGCGCCATCCAAAGCACGATGGCCGCACCCGCAACATCCAACGGCAATACACCGACAATGTCCATGCTGATTGTTTTTCACCGACTTGCTGATTGGCCAGACTACGCAAGTGGGCAATTCTACTCCGTCTGTTACCTTGACCTCAACAGCAGTTATGGAACCATCCATTTGGTGAATTGGAATTACCCTCAGTAGATGGTTGGAGGAATGGCGTTTATCGCATGCATTCGAAGACGGTCACAAAAACTGAACAGCATTACGCAGAACCGCAAAACGCTGCATAATTCGCCCGGTTTGGTTTTGGTAATTTTCCGGCACCACGGGTAAAAGGTAACAGCGCATGGCAATCAAGAAATCCGAACTTTATTCCTCCCTCTGGTCAAGCTGCGACGAACTGCGCGGCGGCATGGATGCCAGCCAGTACAAGGATTACGTGCTGGTGATGCTGTTCATCAAATACGTCAGCGACAAATACGCCGACGTGCCTTATGCACCGATCACGATACCGAAAGGCGCCAGCTTCAAGGACATGGTCGCGCTCAAGGGCAAGTCCGACATCGGCGACCAGATCAACAAGAAAATCATCGCGCCGCTGGCCAATGCCAACAAGCTGGCACAGGCGGACATGCCGGACTTCAACGATCCGGGCAAATTGGGCAGCGGTCAGGAAATTGTCGAGCGCCTCACCAACCTCATCGGCATCTTTGAAAACAAGGCGCTCGATTTCAGCAAGAACCGCGCGGAGGGCGACGACATCCTCGGTGATGCCTACGAATACCTGATGCGCCACTTCGCAACAGAATCAGGCAAGTCCAAAGGCCAGTTCTATACACCCGCCGAAGTCAGCCGCGTCATGGCGCAGATCATCGGCATCCGTGACGCGCACACCACAAACAACACCACCGTGTATGACCCGACATGCGGGTCGGGCTCGCTGCTGCTGAAAGTGGGCGACGAGGCCAAAGCGGAGGTCACGCTCTACGGCCAGGAAAAAGACACTGCCACCTCCGGTCTGGCGCGGATGAACATGATCCTGCACAACAAGCCCACGGCGCTCATCAAAGGCGGGCACAGCACCTTGGCGAATCCGCTCTATCTCGGCGAAGACGGCAAGCTCAAAACCTTCGACTACGTGGTCGCCAATCCGCCTTTTTCGGACAAGCGCTGGAGCACAGGCATCGACCCGCTCAACGACCCGCACGAACGCTTCCAGCATTACGGCACGCCGCCTGCCAAGCAGGGCGATTACGCCTACCTGCTGCACATCGTGCGCTCGCTCAAGAGCACGGGCAAAGGCGCGTGCATTTTGCCGCACGGCGTGTTGTTTCGCGGCAATGCCGAGGCTGACATCCGCCGCAACCTCATCCGCAAAGGCTACATCAAAGGCATCATCGGCCTGCCCGCCAACCTGTTCTACGGCACCGGCATCCCCGCCTGCATCGTCGTCATCGACAAGGCCGGTTACATTGAACACGGGGCCCACACCCGCAAAGGCATTTTCATGATCGACGCCAGCAGCGGCTACCTCAAGGACGGCAACAAAAACCGCCTGCGCGATTGCGACATCCACAAGATCGTGGACGTATTCAACCGCCGCGATGAAAGCGATCCGAGCTATGCGCGCATGGTCAGTGTCGAAGAAATCGAGAAGAACGAATTCAACCTCAACATCCCGCGCTATATCGACAGCCAGCAAGCCGAAGACATACAGGACATCGAAGGCCATCTGCAAGGCGGTATTCCCAGCGCCGACGTGGATGCGCTGCACGCCTACTGGGATGTTTGCCCGGATCTCAAAGATGCTCTGTTCAAACCCAAACGCGCTGGCTACCTTGATCTTGCCGTGGACAAGCAAGCCATCAAGCCCACCATTTATGAGCATGCCGAGTTTGCCCATTTCATCGAGCGCATGAACGAGCTTTTTGCCGAGTGGCGCGAGCTTACCTCTGCCGCGCTCAAGATCAATCAACCGGATGGCTTTCATCCCAAAGACCTCATCGTCCAGATGTCGGAGAACTTGCTGCTCTGGTATGCGAACAAGCCGCTCATCGATAAATACGACGTGTACCAGCACCTGATGGACTACTGGGCGGAGACCATGCAGGACGATTGCTACCTGATTGCCGACGACGGATGGAAGGCTGCCACATACCGCATCGTCGAGAAAGACAAGAAAGGCAAGGAAAAAGACAAAGGCTGGGCGTGCGACCTCGTGCCCAAGCAGCTCATCGTAGATCGTTACTTCGCCGTGCAACAGGTGGGTATCCGTTACCTTGAGGCAGATTTGGAAAGCGTCACGGCCCAACTCGCCGAACTGGAAGAAGAGCACGGCGGCGAAGAAGGCGCGTTCGCCGAACTCGACAAAGTGAACAAGGCCAACGTCAGCGCGCGCCTGAAAGAAATCAAAGGCGACAAAACAGCCAAGGAAGAAATCGCCGCGCTCGATGCGTGGCTGAAACTCAGCACACAGGAAACCGACCTCAAAAAATCCCTCAAGGATGCCGAAGCCGAACTCGATGCGCTGGCCTACGCGAAATATCCCAAGCTCTCTGAGGCCGAAATCAAAACGCTGGTGGTGGAAGACAAATGGTTGGCCGCGCTGGACAAGGACATTCACGGCGAGATGGATCGCATCAGTCAGGCGCTTACCCAGCGCGTGAAAGAACTGGCCGAACGTTACGAAACGCCGCTGCCCATGCTGGCCGGTAACGTGGCAAGCCTGAGCGCGAAAGTGGAAGCACACCTGCGCAAGATGGGGTTTCAGGCATGAACGAACCGCTGGCAGTGCGGGAAGCGCCGGCCAGTTATCTGGTCGGGCTGGCGTCACAGCGCGTCAGGCCGGGGTACAAGCAGACCGAGGTGGGGGTGATACCGGTGGATTGGGAGGTCAAGCCGATCAAGGCAGTCTGTAAGCTCATTAACGGCAGAGGGTTTAAGCCTTTTGAATGGCTAAAAACTGGGCTTCCGATTATTCGTATTCAAAATCTCAATGGGTCAGATGATTTTAATTTCTATCAAGGTGCATACGATAAAAAGCTCGAAGTAGAGTACGGACAGTTACTCTTTGCTTGGTCAGGCAGTCGCGGTACATCATTTGGTCCACATGTGTGGACGGGGCACCGTGGCTTACTGAATTACCACACTTGGAAAGTTCAAGTCTATGAATCAGAAATCGATAAAGGATTCTTCCTTTATGCACTGAGACAACTCACTAGCTTCATCGAAGATAATGCCCACGGCGCTTCGGCTCTCGTGCATACGCAGAAATGGGAAATGGAGGGCTTTGAGTTTCCTCTTCCTCCCACCAAAGCCGAACAAGAAGCCATCGCCGAGGCGTTGAGCGATACGGATGCGCTGATCGAATCGCTGGAGCAACTCATCGCCAAAAAGCGCCACTTCAAACAAGGCGCGATGCAGGAACTGCTCACTGGCAAAAAGCGCCTGCCGGGGTTCAATGGTGAGTGGGAGGTGAAGCGGTTGGGAGATGTTGCTGAAATCGTGATGGGTCAGTCGCCGAGTTCGTCGAACTACAATGAAAAAGGCTTGGGACTACCCCTGATTCAAGGTAATGCCGATATTGCCAATCGGAAAACAATCAGCCGAATCTTTACAACTGAGATTACAAAGCGCGGCAAATGCGGCGATATTCTGATGTCGGTTCGCGCACCAGTTGGAGAAATATCTCGCGCTGTGTTCGATGTGTGCCTTGGCAGAGGCGTTTGCGCAGTCCGTTACTCAAACGATTTCATGTATCACTATCTCATTAGCCAAGAGCCGAGCTGGGCAAAGCTCTCAAAAGGTTCTACTTTTGATTCGGTAAATTCGGCAGACGTGAAGGCTCTCGAAGTATGTTTGCCTAGCGATGTGGAAGAACAAACCGCCATCGCCACCATCCTCTTCGACATGGACACCGAGATCGCCGCGCTCGAAACCCGGCTCACCAAAACCCGCGAACTCAAACAGGGCATGATGCACAACCTGCTCACCGGGAAGATCAGGCTGGTGTAGATGTAGGGTGGATAAGCCTAGCGCATCCACCAAATCGGACCTCAAGGTGGATGCGCTGCGCTTATCCATCCTACCTTGCTTTCTGCTGGATTCCGGGTCAAGCCCGGAATGACGCGGCCTCTAAATTAACGCACTGCGCTATTTTAGTTTTTGCCTGAAATCTAAAACAACGCTTGAGTTCCGCTTTACGTTTCAGGCATCAATGCTTTACAATTAAGCCGTTTTCTCTTTACGTTTATTGCCATGACTGCCGACTTGCGCCGCACCATACTTGATGCCATTGCCCAAGACGGGAGCAATGTTGCCGCCCGGCTGGCGCAGCAGCATGGCGTATCGCGCCAGTCCGCCAGCGCCTGGCTGGCGAAGCTGAAGCGGGAAGGCGTTGTCACTTCTTCCGGCGTGGGGCGCGGGGTGCGCTACCAGTTGGCGGTGCAGGCCGATGCGCGGCAGGTATACAAGCTGTCTCTTATACACATCT
>DHIV01000121.1:0-381 GCA_002403995.1 Gallionella sp. UBA4737
TTCTTGATTTTTTGTGCGAAACCGGCGATCACCTCCGGGTCGGACATGTCCTGCTTCTGCGCGGTGGCGGAAAGGCTCAGATGATGCTCGACCAGCCATACCACCAAATCGCTGTCGTCACGGCTGAACTGGTGCTGCGTGCAAAAATTGCGGGCATCTTTTTTGCCCAGTTGCGAATGGTCGCCGCCGCGTCCTTTGGCGATGTCATGGAAAAGTCCTGCGACATACAGCACTTCGGGACGGGCAAATTCGCTCATTAATTGGCTGCATAGCGGAAATTCGTGGGCAAATTTCGGCACGGCGAAACGGCGCAGATTTCGTACCACCATCAGGATGTGCTCATCCACCGTATAGACATGGAACAGGTCGTGCTGCATCTGT
>DHIV01000121.1:616-21186 GCA_002403995.1 Gallionella sp. UBA4737
TCGTGCTGCATCTGTCCGACGATGCGCCCGAACGCTGGGATATAACGGCCAAGAATGCCGTATTGATTCATGCGCCGCAGAGAGCGGATGACCCCTTCAGGTTGGCGAAGAATCTCCATGAAACGCGACCGGTTCAGTGGATTGCTGCGGAACGACGCATCGATCTGGTGCTGGGCGCGCCACAAGGCGCGAAGTGTTTTCGCGCTGAGGTCGGTCAGTTCCGGATGCTGCTGCATGAGCAGGAACAGTTCAAAAATCGCCTCCGGAGAATGTTCGAATAAATCTTCATCGCGAATTTCAAGCAGTGTGCCGATGGCTCTGAAGCGCTCGTTCAGCGCATGCATAGGCGGCGTTTCATGAAACAAATGATCATGCAGATTTTGCAGCAGGATCGCATTGAATTGGCGCACCGCCACTTTGGTCTGGTAGTAGCGCTGCATCAAATGCTCGCTGGCGCGACGATTGGCTGAGGCGGTGATACCCATCTGCTCGGCAAGCGGTGTCTGAAATTCGAATATCAAACGGTCTTCGCGCCGTTTGGCGAGGTAGTGCAAACGCGTGCGCAGTGTTTGCAGCAGCGCATCGTGCCGGGCGATCAGGCGCGCTTCGGCTATGCTGATCAAGCCTGCCTGGGCAAGCTCTGTCCAGCGCGTGCCCAAGCCTGCCGCGCGGCTGATCCAGGTGATAGTTTGAAGGTCACGCAAGCCGCCCGGACTTTCTTTTATATTGGGTTCGAGGTTGTAATCTGCATCGACAAAGCGAGTGTGGCGTTGCTGCTGCTCGCGCTGCTTGGCGAGAAAAAATTCGCGGGGATCGAGGTGTTGTTGCACGGTGTCCTGCAATTCCCTGAACAGTCTTGCATCGCCGGTAAGCAGGCGTGCTTCGAGCAGATTGGTTTGCACGGTGATGTCGGCTGATTCGCTCATGCATTGAGCCACGGTACGGATGCTGTGTCCGACTTCCAAGCCGATGTCCCACAGCACGCTGATCAACTGGTGAAGCTTTTGCTGCAAGGCCGCATCCGGCTCGTCCACATCCAGCAAAATCAGCAAATCAATGTCCGATTTGGGGTACAGCTCACCGCGTCCGTAACCGCCCACCGCGACCAGCGCGATTTGCTCGGGCATGGAGATTTGCTGCCAGACCTGGTGCAGGTATCGGTCGATCAACCGGCTGTGCGCGCCGAGCAGGCGCGCCGCTTTGCCAGTGCGGGAGGGTCGCTGCGCAGCAGCGGGGTACCCACCGGCCTCCCCCTTGCGGGGATTGGTTTGCAGAAAGCTTTGTTCGAGGGCCAAACGATCATTGCTTAAGGATACACGCAATGAGGCGATATCGTCAGGGAGGGGGAGGGCAGCCATCGGAAACGGTCAATACTTCAAAGCCGGAATCGGTAACGAGTATGGTGTGTTCGTATTGCGCCGACAGGCTGTGGTCTTTGGTGACCACAGTCCAGCCGTCGCCGAGCTGTTTGATGTCCGCTTTGCCGGCATTGATCATCGGCTCAATGGTGAAGGTCATTCCGGCTTCGAGTTTCAGGCCGGTCTTGGGGCGGCCGTAATGCAATACCTGCGGCTCATCATGGAAAAGTTGACCGATACCATGCCCGCAGAACTCGCGCACCACGCTATAGCCCAGCGGTTCGACAAAGCTCTGGATGGCATGGCCGATATCACCCAGATATGCGCCCGGCCTGACCGCGCGGATGCCGCGCCATAGCGATTGATAGGTGATCTCGCATAAGCGCCTGGCCTGAATCGACGGTTCGCCGACATAAAACATGCGGCTGCTGTCGCCGTGATAGCCGTCCTTGATGACGGTGATGTCCAGATTGACGATATCGCCGTTCTTGAGCTTCTTGTCGCTCGGCACGCCGTGACACACCTGATGATTGATCGAAGTGCAAATGGATTTCGGGTAGGGGGTATGCCCGCCCGGTGCGTAGTCGAGCGGGGCAGGGATGGCTTGCTGCTCATTGACGATCAGGTCATGACAGAGTTTATCCAGCTCGTTGGTGGTCACGCCCGCTTTGACATATGGAGTGATGTAATCGAGTACCTCGCTGGTAAGGCGGCCGGCTACGCGCATTTTTTCGATTTCTTGCGGGGTTTTGATGGCGACTGACATATTTCTTGAATTGATTGCAGGATGCCTGAGAATATCACGCGATTCTAATAGTTGACAATCATGATTGGGAATTAAAAGGGCGCAATCGGCAGTTTCGTTGCGGTATATGAAAAATAGAGCTGGAGGGAGCCCATGCCAGCGGTATTTATGGACAACAAAAAGCGGGCTGTTTCCAGCCCGCTTTTGTACTTTACAAAAGATAACTACCCGGTCACGCGTACTTTCTTTTCTTCCTTTATCACCGAGTGGATCTCTACACGGCGATTCTTGGCGCGGCCTTCCCTGGTTTTGTTATCGGCAATGGGATTGGCAGAGCCCTCTCCCTTGGCGGTGATCCGGCTGGCTGCCACGCCTTTCTTGACCAGGTATTTTTTGACTGACGCAGCACGTGCCAAAGACAGTTTTTGATTCAGCTTTGCAGAGCCGCTGCTATCCGCGTATCCGATCAATTCCAGTTCGGCATCAGGATGCTGGCCAACGAATCCGACTACTTCGTCCAGTGTCTTGACGATCTTGGACTTTAGCTTGGTAGAACCTCCGACAAAGTTGGCCCCTTCAATATTGACAGGCTTATCTTCCAGCAAGATCTTCCATGATTCAGGAACTGGCGCGGCAACAGGGACAGCTACAGGTGCAGGGACAGCCACAGGTGCGGGAGCTGGTACACGCGAAAGGTAAGTTGCCACGGCTTCGATATCATGGGCGGTCAGGTGGGTGGTGATGCGAAGCATCATGCCGGAGCGGTCATTTTCGCGCACTTCATGCTTGAAGTCGGTCAACTGTTTTATCAAGTACGCCTTGTGCTGACCACCGATCACGGGAAACAGGTTATTGTTGAGCGGCTGGCCCTTGCCGTATTCGCCATGGCATTTGATACAGCGGAAAGCGCCAGTCCTTGCGTTGCCTTGGGTAAATAGCTTCTGGCCTTCCAGGTAGAGTTTTTGCTCTGCTTCATCTTCTATTGGCGTGCCTCCCATCTGCTTTTGGCTGGCGAAATATGCTGCGATGTCGAACAAATCATTAAAATTGTCCACGCTCATTGCCATATCGGTCATGACTTCGTTGTAACGGGCACCGTTCTGGAACTCACGGACCTGCTTCTGGATATAATCAGACCATTGGCCGGAAAGCTTGGGGAAATCACCGGATACACTGTTGCCATCTTCACCGTGGCAACCCTGGCACAGGGCCGATTTATCCTTGCCGATAACGGGATTGCCGGAACCAATGCGCTGATTGACCTCCGATGGCGTGTCCGGGTTGTCGATCGCATAGGCGGTGGGCGCTGCGATCAGCATTATGGCCAAAACGCCGGCAATGTTATTGTTGCTGTACAGCATGTATTCTCCTGGCAAGACACTTATACCCGCCACAATTGTTTCTTATTAGCGTTGCTGCGTCAATTTCTATTTATTGGGAACAACTTCCTTAGCCTTCGCCAGCCAACTTGAGCGGACCGCTGCCGGAATATCGGTCAAGATAGAGATAAATTACCGGGGTGATGAATAGCGTGATCACCTGCGAGAACAGCAATCCACCGACGACGGCAATACCGAGCGGCTGGCGCAATTCGGCGCCTGAGCCGAAGCCGATGGCGATGGGCAATGCGCCCATCAGTGCCGCCGAAGTGGTCATCATGATCGGGCGGAAGCGCAGCAGGCATGCGGTGCGGATCGCCACACTTGGCGCCATGCCTTGGTTGCGCTGGGCGTCGAGCGCAAAGTCTATCATCATGATGGCATTTTTCTTGACGATGCCGATCAGCATCAAGATGCCGATCATCGCGATGATCGACAGTTCTATATTGAACAGCCATAACATCGCCAGTGCGCCGACCGCAGCCGAAGGCAGCCCTGAGAGTATCGTGATCGGGTGGATATAACTTTCATACAACACGCCCAGCAGCACGTAGATCACCAGCAGCGCCACGACGATCAGAATTATCTGGCTTGATTGCGATGACTGGAAAGCCGCGGCGTCCCCTCCGTAGCTGGTGAGTATACTGACCGGCAGGTTAAGTTCGCGTTTGTATTTCTCTATCAGCTTGGAGGCATCGCCCAGAGCCGCACCCGGCGCGAGATTGAACGAGACTGTCACTGCATTGAGTTGTCCGGTGTGATTGATGGATAGCGGCCCGACTTTGCGTTCGACGGTCGCGATACTGCCCAACGATACCAGCGTGCCGTTCTTGCTGCGCACATAGATCTTGCCAAATGCGCTTTCATCGGCGCGGTCTTTGGCCGGAACCTGCATGATGACCTGATAGCTATCACTCGAAGTATAGATCGTCGAGACCTGGCGTTCACCGAAAGCGCTGTACAGCGCTGAGCGGATGTCGGCGATCTGCACGCCCAGCAGGTTGGCCTTGTCACGGTTGATATTGAGTTGTGCCTGCAAGCCTTTCAGTTGGGAATCACTGGTGACATCGCGAAAAATGGTTTCATCGCGCATGCGTGTCATCAGGCCTTCGGACGCTGCACGCAAATCTTCAGCGTGTACGCTGCGCATCACATATTGATACCGGCTCTTGCTGATGCGGCCACCCAGCCTGAGGTTCTGGAGGGGATTGATGTAGACATTGACGCCGGGAACGGCGCGCACCTGGCGGCGCAGTTCTTCGATCACCTTGTCGATCGGCGGACGCTCGCCGCGCGGTTTGAGGCTCATGAACAATCGCCCGCTGTTGCTGTCGTTGGCAAAAACGAGAACCGTATCCACTGCAGGATTGGCACGGATCACGTCGCCGGTGCGCTGCAACAGTTCGGAAATCGCGGGAAAGGAAATGTCCTCTACAGCTTCCACGGTAATCAGCGCCTGGCCGATATCTTCATTGGGAAAAAACCCTTTGGGTATGGCCAGGAACAGCGCGATGGTGACGAGTAAAGTGCCGATCGCGATTCCCAGCACCGTGCGGTTATGATGCAGGGCCCAGTCGAGCCCGTGTTCGTAGGATGCCAGCATCCGGTTGAAGCCATGCTCGAACCATGCAGTCAGCTTCATTCCCTTTCCTTTTTTTTCATGCTGAGTCACATACCGGCTGGCCAGCAAGGGGATCAATGTAAGCGACGCCAGCGCAGAGACGAGTACGGCAATACCGACAACCGCAGCAAATTCATGGAACAGCAACCCGATCACGCCGGGCATGAAAAAAATCGGGATGAAAACCGCGACCAGCGATAGCGAAATCGAGATGATGGTAAAGCTGATCTCCTTCGATCCCAGCAAAGCAGCGTGCAGCGGTGTTTCGCCCAGTTCGACATGGCGCACGATGTTCTCCAGCACCACGATGGCATCATCCACCACCAATCCGACCGCAAGCGTGATGGCGAGCAGCGAAATATTGTCCAGGCTGTAACCGAATGCAGCCATCAGCGCCACCGTCCCCAGTAACGAAATCGGCAGCGTCAGTGCCGGTATCAAAGTGGCGGTGGCCTTGCGCAGGAACAGAAAGATCACCAGCACGACAAGGATAACAGTGATCGTCAGAGTGATCTTCACGTCGTGGATCGAATTTCGTATCGATACCGAACGGTCATTGCGCAGTTTGAGCTGAACGGATGACGGCATTTGCGCGACGATCCTGGGCAACGCAGCCTTGATCTCATCCACTGTGGCGACGGTGTTGGCGCCGGGCTGGCGCTGCACCGAAAGCGTGATGGCACGTTCGCCGTTGGCCCATGCTGCCGTCTTGACCGATTCCACGCTGTCTTCGACCGCGGCCACGTCAGACAGTCTGACCGGAGCGCCGCTCGACGATGTGGCCACGACCAGATTGGAAAATGCGGCTGCGTTATCGAGTTGCCGGTTGGCCTGGATGATGAGCGTCTGGCGCGGCCCGTCCAGCGTGCCGACCGGCGAATTGGCATTGGCACTGTGCAGCGCATTGGCGATGTCATCCAGAGTGAGGTTGTGCGATGCAAGCGCTTCCGGATCTACCCGCACACGCACGGCATACTTTTTCTGCCCGTTGATATTCACCTGCGCCACGCCGGGAAGCGTCGAAAGCGTCGGTGAAATCAGGTTGTCTGCAAAACTCTCCAAATCCGACAGTGGCATCGAGGGCGATGTCAGGGTCAGAAAAATTATCGGTGCATCGGCGGGGTTTACCTTGCGATAGGACGGCGGCGTGGTCATCTCCGTCGGCATAGAGCGCTGTGCGCGCAGCAGCGCCGCCTGCACATCGATGGCAGCACTATCGATATCGCGATCCTGATCGAATTCCAGCGTGATCGAGGTATTGCCCAGCGTGCTCGTCGAGCTGATCACGGCAAGGCTGGAGATGGTTGAGAATTGCCGTTCGAGTTGCGTGGCTACCGAAGATGCCATCGTCTCCGGACTTGCGCCGGGCAGCGATGCACTGACCGAAATGGTGGGGGTATCGTAGCTCGGCAATGCTGCATTGGGGATATTGCCGTAAGCGATGATGCCGGCCAGCACGGCGGAAGCCGACAACAGCACCGTCATGATCGGGCGGCGGATGCACAGCTCGGAGAGGTTCATTGCTTGTCCGTGCTGTTGGGTTGCGCGGCGGCTTTGCCGGTCGTGTCTGTTGTACTCGGGGCACGCCCTCCGGACTTGCCATCCTTTTTGTCTGTTGCGATGCCGCCTGCTTCGACCACGACGCTGCCCGGCCTGAGATTCTGCGCACCTTCCACGACTACATGTGAATCAGGCGCGATGCCTTCAACCACCGCGATGCCATCCTGGATCAGGATCACATTGATCGGCAGCGATGCCACCTTGTTATCTGCCCCGATCACATAAAGAAATTTTCTTTCCGGCCCTGTCTGCACTGCCTGTGCAGGAACCGTCAGGGCGCCATCCAGTTTGCGCGGAGCCAATTCCACATTAACAAACATGCCAGGCCAGAGACGATGGTCAGCGTTGGGGAATTCTGCCTTCAGGCGTATGGTGCCGCTTGCCGTATCCACCGCATTGTCGAGAAATACCAAACGCCCTTTCAGATCTTTTTGGTCAGACGTGTCCAATTTTGCAATGACGGGAACTTTACCTTTGGCAAATGCCTGCTGCAGGTTTGCAAGTTCCTGTTCCGGTAATGTGAAGCTGACGTTGATCGGGTCAAGCTGTGTAATGCTCACCAGCACAGCGCCGATCGCGGTCGAACTGCCCGGTTGCACCAGACTTCCTGGAAATACCGAAATGACGCCCGTTCGCCCGTCAATCGGCGCAATGATCTCGTCGAAACTGCGCGCCACACGGCTTGCCTCCAGGGAAGCCAGATCAATCTCAAGCTGGCCGCGCAAACCATCCGCCAGGTTCTGTGCTGTATCAAACTCGGACTGCGATACATACTCCAGCTTTAACAACCCCCGTTCACGTTCGAGGTTGCGTTCGGCGTTCATCAGGTCGGCGCGGTCCTTGACCACCTGGGCTTCTGCTTTGCTGAGGTTGGCATCTTCGGTGCGAGCATCAAGGGTGAATAACCGGTCGCCCTTGCGCACGAACTGCCCTTCCTTGATATGCACGACTTTGACCGTGGCGCTGATCTGCGGCCGCACATCAACAGATTGCAGAGCTGACACCGTGCCGTTTGCCGTGAGGCTGACTGATACATCGGCCTGCGTAACCGGGGCGCTCACCACTTGATAAGCGCCGGCTCCCTTGGTGTTGGCTGTGGTGGTGCCCCGGACATGCCATATCCAGGCTCCCGCAGCCAGTACAATGAGTAACATCGCGGCCATAGAAATCTTCATGCGCCGCCTGGTCCGCGCCGGAGGTTTTTGGACAGATGACACTTCCATCAAATGGCGCTCCTGAAATTACCGTTTATCATCGTCATGGATTTGAGAATTAGGGGATGTGACTGTTTTTATTGGTAGCGCAAAGCTTCTATCGGATCAAGCCGGGCTGCTTTGCGAGCAGGATAAAAGCCGAAGAAAATTCCCACTGCCGCCGCGACGCTGAATGCCACGATGACTGAGCTGCCCGAGATGATGACCATCGTGCCGGTCAGCGCGTTGGTCAGCAGCGCGCCGCCGATCCCCAGTAACAGGCCAATGAAGCAGCCGAGCACGGAAATGATGATGGCTTCCAGCAGGAATTGCATCAGGATATCCTTCTCGCGCGCACCGATGGCCATGCGTATGCCGATCTCGCGGGTGCGCTCGGTGACCGAGACCAGCATGATGTTCATGATGCCGATGCCGCCGACCAGCAACGAAACCGAGGCGATCGCACCGAGCAGCAGCGACATGACTCGCGTGCTTTCCGCAGCAGAATCTGCTGCGGCGGTCAGGTTGCGCAGGAAGAAATCGTTATCCATGCCCTCACGTATTCTATGCCGTTGACGCAACAGTTCGATCATGGATTTTTCCACTGCGGGCATGATTTCCTGGGTCGTGGTCTGCACCATCGCCATGCGCACCGATCCCGGAAACTGGGAGCCGAACACCTGGCGTTGCGCAGTGGTAAGCGGAATGATGATGGTGTCATCCTGATCGCGGCCATCCATGCCTTGGCCCTTGGTCGCCAATGTCCCAAGGACGACGAAGGGGCTTTGCCGGATGCGGAAGGTTTTGCCGAGCGGATCCTCGTCGCCGAATAAATTTTGTGCGGCGGTTTTCCCGATCAGCGCGACACGGGTCGCCGAGCGCACGTCGGAATCGGTAAAGGCGTTTCCGGAACTCACCGACCAGGAACGTGCTTCCAGATAGCCCGGGGTGGTGCCGATGATGGACGTGTTCCAGTTGTTCGGCCCGTATACGACTTGTGCGCTGCCGGGCTGTATCGGCGCGACGGCTTGCACGCCGGGCAGTTCGGCGATGGCATCCGTATCGCTGACATTCAGTGTGTAACCGCCGCCACTGCCGGAGCGCACCCCGCTTGCGGAAGTGCTGCCGGAAAGCAATATGAACAGGTTGCTGCCCATCGCTGCGATGGTTTGTTTGATCGCATATTGCGCGCCTTGCCCGATCGACATCATCAGCACCACTGCTCCGACGCCGATCACCATCCCGAGCATGGTGAGCAGCGTGCGCAGACGGTTGGCACCCATGGCGCGCCAGGCTTCGCCGAGCATGGCGATCATCATACGGCCACCTCATCATCGAGAAATTTAACTTCTAATCCGGCAGCTTCGGTGGCTGGCGGCATTACCCGCACCTGCGCTGCGCGTACCGTGTTCATGCCGCCACCTCATCAACGAGTAATATAACTTCCAGTCTGGAAGCTTCGGTGGCTGGCGGCATTACCCGCACCTGCGCTACGCGTACCGTGTTCATGCCGCCACCGAAAGAGGCGTGGCCTCATCGCTGACAATAGATCCGTCAAAAAAGCGCACCTGGCGCTTGGCATGTTGCGCGATGTCCGCTTCGTGGGTCACCAGCACGATGGTGATGCCTTCGCGGTTCAGTTCCTCAAACAAGGTCATGATTTCTTCGCTGGTATGGCTGTCCAGGTTGCCGGTGGGTTCGTCGGCAAGAATCAGGTGAGGGTGGTTGACCAGGGCGCGCGCAATCGCCACGCGTTGTTGCTGACCGCCGGAAATCTGGTTAGGCAGGGAAGCCGCTTTATCAGCCAGCCCTACCTTGGCGAGCAGTTCATGCGCGCGTTGCTCGCGTTCCCCATGTTCCACACCGCAATAGATCAGTGGCAGTGCCACATTGTCCAGCAACGACATGCGCTGCAACAAGTTGTAACCCTGAAACACGAAGCCTATGGTGCGATTGCGCAACAAGGCCAGTTCGTCCTTGCTCAAATTCTCGACATCACGACCATCCAGCAGATAGCGGCCGGCACTGGGCTTGTCGAGACAGCCGAGGATATTCATGAAGGTGGATTTGCCGGAACCCGACGGTCCCATGATCGCAACGAATTCACCGGCAGCGATACTGAGGGTCACCTCTTTGAGCGCGGGGAATAATCCGGCAGAAGTCTGGTAGGATTTGTGCAAGCCTTCGATACGAATGACAGAGGCACTCATCAGAACAATCTCATCGGTCTGCTGCTGGAGCTTGTCGATTTATCCGCAACCTGTGCTTCGCCGACGACTATCTGGTCACCCGCTTTGAGATCTCCACCTACGATTTCAGTATTACGGTTGTCGGTGATACCGAGTGACACGCTGACCGGTTTGAGTTCGCCTTTGGTCAGCACATACACCTTGCCGGAAAATGCATCACGTTTGGGTTTGACAGTATTGGCACCAGCCGAAGCGCCGGAACGGGTGCCGCCGCTTTTCTGCGCATCATTTTGTTGAATGGCAGCCGGTTTTGGCACATCTGCATTGGCAGGTTTGAAACGCAGCGCCGCATTGGGAACCAGCAACACGTCCTTGCGTTCAGCCACCGCGATGTTCACATAAGCAGTCATGCCTGGCAGCAGAATTTGCTCGGGATTGGCCACGTTGATCACCACATCATAGGTTACTACATTTGATACGGTAGTCGGATTAAGGCGTATCAGTTTGACCACACCCTTAAAATTGCGATCGGGGAAAGCATCCACGGTAAATCGTACTGTTTGGCCTATCCTAATGCTGCCGATGTCGGCCTCGGCGAAATTGGCATCGATCTGCATTCTGGACAGATCCTGGGCGATCTTGAACAGCGTTGGAGTCTGCAAACTGGCGGCAACGGTTTGACCGACATCCACCGAGCGATCTACCACAACGCCTGACACTGGTGATCGGATCACCGAGTAGGCCAGGTTTGCACGGTCCTTTTCAACTGTCGCTTGTGTTAATTGCAATTGCGCTTCTGCGGCTTTTTTGGCTTGCACAGCGGTATCCAGTTCCTGACGCGAGACATATTCTTGCGTGAACAAACTGCGCATTCGCTCCTCGTTGGCAGTCGCCAGTTCCAGCGAAGCTTTGGCACTTTGCACGTTCGCCAAACTTTGCTTTTGTTGCGCGGCGAGCAGAGCATCATCGAGCTCCAGCAGTATCTGTCCCTTCTGAACTTTGCTGTTGAAGTCCACATAGAGTTTTTTTACGGTGCCGGAAACCTGCGTGCCCACACTTACCAGCGTCACTGGATTGATCGTGCCGTTGGCCGATACGGTCTGGCTGATGTCGCCTTTTTCCGCGGTTTGCGAACGATATTGCTGAGGCGTCTCAGCATATACTTGCCAATAAACGGCGATGCCGGCGCCGATGACGGCAACGCCTATAAGAATCAAAGCAAGAGGAGATCGGAGTGGTATTTTCATGGTTGGCTTATTTGTGATGGATCTACGCCAGGCTTTTGGCTGCCGGCATCCGACAAGGTTTGCAATAAGCCGGCATCCAGGTTACCCATTGCCTGTGCAAGAGTGGCTCGGCTGATATTCCAGTCAAAGGTGGATTGAATACGCTGCTGGCGAGCGCCGGCTAATGCGCTTTGTGCATTCAGCACGTCCAGGATGCTGCCTACTCCGGCCTTGTAGCGCCCCAGTGCAACGCGCTCGGATTGTTCTGCGCTGTTCAGCAAGTCGGCGCTGGAGCGCAACGACTGCGTTGCAGTGGTGAGATGCTGATAGGCCGTCCACACATCAAGAGCTACCTGCAAACGCAACTGCTCAAGTTGAGCATTCCTGACATCCACTTGCGCTTCGGCAGCGCGCACGCGATAGGTAGGTGCATAGCCGGAAAAAATCGGCACATTCAAGTTGATCCCGACCAGCGAGTTGTGTGAATCGATGCCCGAGTTGTTGTATCGATTTGACGAAGCGGTCAACGAGATCACTGGTCTGCCCGCCGCGCGGGTGGCATCTGCGCTGGCTTCCGCAGCCTTCACTTGTGCGGCGGCAGCCTGTAAGTCAGGACGGCGTTGGCGCGCCTTCTCGATCAGCGCGTTGATATCGCCCTCAAAATCATTGGGTATCGCCGTTGTATTGGCTGGCGTTAAAGTTACGTTCTGGTTGGCGTCCAGGCCGATCATATTTGCCAGCGTACCTTGGGCATTTTTCAGGTTGCCATCGGCAGTGATGCGATTCAGCGTGGCTTGCGAATAGGCGGTCTGAGCTTGCAGCTTGTCGGCAGGCGTTGCGCTTCCGGCTTTATAGCGTGCTTCAGCGGCGGCAAAACTCTCCTTGGCCGCGCGTTCCGATTCAATCGCCGCGTCGAGCGCGGCATTGGTCGCCTGGGCCTGGTAATAGGCTTGTACCGCTGCAAGGAACACCGCTTGCACCGTACTGTCTTGAGTGGCACTCGCAGCAGCCAGCAACTGGCGGGCGCTTTCAAGATTGGCAGAGCGCGCACCGAAATCGTAGAGCAGGTAGGAAAGCGTCAGGCTAACGCTGCGCTGATCCGTGCCGGTGCCGGTGGTGGTGGTGCCTGACAAATTGCGGTTGGCAGTGGCATTCAATGCTGCGCTGGGCAGATAACTCGCCTTGCCCACTCCGACCTCCGCAGCCTGGACCAGCGAATTGGCCCATGCCACATGGGTTTGAGGATTATTGCATAGCGCGAGGCTGACTACTTCCTGCAGGTTGAGCGCGTGATCAAGTGGTTGCGCAGCGCACGGATCGTTGACCGTGCCATCCATTCGCAAAGCAGGCCTGGGCGGCAGGAGCGAGTCGGTGCCGAATGGGTCGGATGTTTCTCTGGCAAAGGCCTGACAGTTCGACAGAACAAGCAGTGCGGGGACAAGCAAAAACCTGGTGATCGCTCCTGGTATGCATGATCGGGTGGTTAGCGGTTTCATTAATAGGTTCACAGAATTGTGTGCATTATGTCAGTGTCACTAAGCTGGAAATATCAGGTGTGAGTATAGGACAAACACATCCATTAATCACAAGATCATATGATTATCAGCAGTACGATTTGCTAGCAGCTTCGACATTGACTGCGCTTGCCAGCATACCCAGCAAAGATGCCGGAATAATTAAATTTCGCATGGCTACCTTCTCCAAATTCATGGCAGGTAAAACACCTGGCAGCGAGATTATTAGCAATGCACCCGGATGTAGATTGTTTCATGATGAGCCCAATTAAATATTTTATGAATTCCTACGATGCACCATGCTCATGCTGACCCCAGCCGTGATCATTTTCTTCATGAGTCATTCCGTGACGTGTATGGTTTACACCCTGGTCATAACGAAGAAAACGATGTGCAGTTTGATTCAGGACTTTTCTTTGATCTTCAGATAATGCTGCTTCCAATTTAGCGGTTGCGTCGGCAATCTTCGTCAATTTATTGGCAAATTCAGTGGCCCTATCCGCACGGTAGCGGGAGATGGTGGCCGCATCTGCATCATCGTTTGGTTTCTTTGTATTTCTTTCCGCCAGCGTTTCGACCGACTTGGCAAATTCTTCCCAAACGGCTTGTTGTGAGGATTTGATCTCCAGGCGTGCTGCCAATTTATCCAGCCTGACTTTCATATGTTCATGCATCTTTTCCTGATTCATCTGCTTATGGTCGTAATTTTCAGCAGTGGCGGCCATGGCAATTGAATGGAATGTGGTTATCAGGATTGCCCCGCTAACAATGGTGGCCAGTATGCCCAGCTTGGGATTCATGTTGAGTAAGTTCATTTTATTCTCCTGTTGGATAAGTAAATTATTGCCGGTTGACGCATTCATTATTTCGAGAGAATGCGATATGCAATTTAAGCCTGTTGGGTAACGACGGTATGTCCGTTTTGTATGAATCTGAACATTTTTGTAAATTCCTTGATACAAATACTTGAACAGTCCTCAATAATGTTTTGGCAAAGTCAATGTGGCAATCAGCCCGCCTTGAAGCGCATTTCTGAGAGTGATATTTCCGCCTTGCTTCCTCGCCATGTCTCTCGCAATGGAAAGCCCCAGACCCACGCCGCCGGAATGCCGGCTACGGGATACATCAAGCCGGTAGAAGGGAGCAAAGACAGCTTCCAATTGTTCTTCCGGGATTCCCGGCCCTTCATCCCGAATGGCAATGACAATTTCACCATCGGTTTCGTCTAAAGCAATGGTTGCTCTTTCTCCGTAACGCAAAGCATTCTCAAGCAAATTATTCAGGCAGCGGCGTATGGAAAGGGGTTGCAGCCTTATCGGGTGCACTTTGCCGGTCACAGTTACCGATTTTCCGCTCTCTTTGGCATCTTCGGCCAGCGACTGTATAAGCGACCCGATATCGAATAGGCAGGTTGCTTCAGGTTGCTCATCTCCACGTAAATAGTCCAGCGTGGTATCGATAATGCCGGCCATCTCACTAAGGTCGTTCTGGAATTCGGATTTCAGTTCTTGCTGGGCGATCTTTTCGGCGCGCAATTTCAGGCGGGTTAGCGGCGTGCGCAAATCGTGTGAAACTGCAGCCAGAAAACGATTGCGTTCTTCCATCTGCAGCTTGATTCGAGCTTGCATCTGATTGAAAACCTTCGATGCCTGCCGCACTTCGGATGGGCCGGATTGTTCATCAATCAACGGGCTATTCAAGCTTTTGCCCAGATCCTCCGCAGCATTTGCCAAGCGTTTGATCGGATAAGTAAGCCAGCGGGCTGCGATCCACGAAGTCAAAGCGACTGCGGCCAGCCTGATGATAAAACCATATAGCCTGAATGGATGGTGCTGTGGAGCAGGGGTTGCCTGCTCAAGACCAAGGCTGGCAAAAATTTCCTTGCTGGCGAAATAACTGACTGACAGAATGATAAATAATAGTAAAAAAAGCCGCACAAATAGCGAATCAGGGATGGATAATTTCATCGGGTCACTTTCGCATCAAATAGATAACCTTCTCCGCGAACCGTTTTTATCAGTGTCAGCGTACGGGAATCGTCATTCAGTTTCTGGCGCAGGCGGGAAACCAGAATGTCGATACTGCGATCGAAAATGTCCATGTCGCGCCCTCGTGCAGAATCAAGCAGAAACTCACGAGTCAATATCCTGTTGGGGTTCTCGATAAACACTGTCAGCAAACGGAATTCCGCGTTGGAGAGTGGAATCACCAATTCTTTTGGAGAAACGAGATGGCGTAACGCATAATTCAATCGCCAGCCCATGAATTCAGCTTCATTTTGTTTCTTGTGGTTTTCGTGTTTCCCTCGCGTTCTGCGCAGTATCGTCTGGATGCGGGCAACCAGTTCGCGCGGCTCGAAAGGCTTAACGATGTAATCGTCGGCTCCCAGTTCGAGTCCTACAACACGGTCCATCGCTTCCCCCCGCGCAGTAAGCATGAGAATTGGCACGTCTGATTCCGCACGCAAATTCCTGCACAGGGTAAGGCCATCCTCACCGGGTAGCATTAAATCAAGTATGACTAAATCGAAAGATGATTTCTTCAGTGCTTCGGCCATTGCCTGGCCATCAGCAACGGCAACAACGGACATGCCGAAACCGGCCAAATAATCACGCAACAACTGGCGGATCTGCATATCATCATCAACAATAAGGATAGAAAGCATAGAGATTCTTATATCAGTTCCGGTTGGAAAAAATTGCTAAACAGTGAAAGGGCATTGAATTATTCTGGCCACTGTAGTGCAGCAATTAAAAGTTGATCCAATTAATAACTTCATTTCAGTCACATCATCGGGTGTTTGTGTTTCAACAAAATATCCCTTTTGTACAATTTACGATACAAACATACACATTAATTGACAACGACAATCAGGATAATCGGAATTGTGCCGGGTTGAATTAAGGGCATTCGCTTGTATCAAGGCAATAAAAAAGCACGCCTGAGCGTGCTTTTTTTATCAACAAGCCGGCTTAACGGCTATTGCCATTGTTGCCGCGTCCGAGCGTATAGCTGGGGCGATCACCATTACGGCGCGGGGCACTGGTGCCGCCGCGATTCTGGTTGTTGCCGAAGCTGCGTTCCTGGCTGCGCGGTTGTCCGGCACCCTGTCCGCGACCTTGCCCGCCAAAACCCTGGCCACCGCCAACACCCAGCGTATGCCCTTGGCTGGTGTTGCCGTTGGCCTGGCCGTGCCATTGACCCTGGCCTTCCTTCGGGTGCCCGGCATGGCTATGACGACTGTCCGGCGCGCTGTGGTGAAAAGCATTTCCGGTTTTACCGGCAAAACCGCCGCCGGTTTTGTTGCCGGCGTAACCACCGGTGCGGTTGCCGCCAAAGCCGGCGTTGTTGCCGCCGCCGAATCCGCCTGCGCTGCTGCGGCGCGGGCCGCTCGTGCTGCGCGGACGATCCGAAGACGGGCCGGTGCGCAGCTTGTACTTGGGCTCCAGTCCCTCGATGGTGTGCATCTTGATGCTTTGCTCGGTGTAGCGTTCGATACGCTTCAGCATTTGCGCATCGCGGTTCGAGGCGAACGAGATGGCAATGCCGCTCGAGCCGCCGCGACCGGTACGGCCGATGCGGTGCACATAGTCTTCGGCGAACTTGGGCAGGTCGAAGTTGATCACGTGCGAAATGCCGCGCACATCGAGACCGCGTGCAGCCACGTCGGTGGCGACCAGGATGCGGACGCTGCCGTTGCGCATGTTGAGCAGGGTGCGGTTGCGTTCGCGCTGGTTCATATCTCCATGCAATGCCGCAACGGAATGGCCTTGTGCGGAAAGTTGATCAGCCAGGCTGTCAGCGTCGCGCTTGGTAGCGGTGAACACCAGCGCCTGATTCATTTCCGCGTCGGTCAGCAGATGGCTGAGCATCCTGTTCTTGTGCGCCACGTCATCGGCGAACATCATGCGTTGTTCGATGTTTTCGTGTTTATCCTTGGCGGCAGATACGGAAATTTTCTTCGGTGTCTTGAGCAGGCGCGAGGCCAGGTTGCCGACCACGCCATCCAGCGTCGCCGAGAACAGCAGGGTCTGGCGCGTGGCTGGAGTGGCCTTGGCGATGCGTTCCACATCGTCGACAAAACCCATATCCAGCATGCGATCCGCTTCGTCCAGGATCAGTATTTCCAGACGCGAGAAGTCGATGCGGCCGCGTTCCAGATGGTCGATCAAACGGCCCGGTGTGGCGACCAGAATATCCACATGGCCGGACAGCATACGGTTCTGCACCGGGTAAGGCATGCCACCCAGAATGCTGATGATCTTGAAGCGCATGTTCTTGCCATACTTGGTCGCGGCATCACATACTTGTTGTGCCAGTTCGCGGGTCGGAGTCAACACCAGCACGCGCGGGCCTTTGCCGGGCAATGCGGAAGGTGTGGCCAGACGGTTCAGCGCGGGCAGAATGAACGCTGCGGTCTTGCCGCTGCCGGTTTGCGATGAAGCCATCAGGTCATGGCCGGCCATGATTTCCGGAATAGCCTGTGCCTGGATAGGCGTAGGCTCGGTGTAGCCGGTTTCGGCAATCGCCTTGAGTATGGCGGCGTTTAAATTCAAATTTTCAAATGACATTGTGTTTCCTTATTTTTATAATCAAAGGGAATCCATCTCGTTATGCAAGACACAAGCCAACACCCGGTTAAAAATAACCGGATGCCGAATCGAATCCGGCATGACGAACTTATAAAGTTCCCTAGTGTGAGCGCAGGTAGTAAAACAGCCCGTTGAACGGGGAGGGGGTTAACCGGCGCATAAAACATCGTTGCTAACCGGAAAACCCGTGAGAATCTTGTGGGGTTTTTAGACAGGCGCGATTTGAATACGCGCGAGAGAGTAGGTCAGAAAACGATGAACCAATACCGTATCAACTACGGCAAGGCGCGCATTATACGGATAGAAAAAATAAAAGCCAGCGAAAGTTTGTGTTGGGTATGGCGCGAGGGTATTGTGCAGGGAGGCACCGAAAAACGGGGGAGCTACCTTTGGTTGCCCTGAGGCTCCGCCGCCCCCTGAACCATGCGCGCACTTGCTTGACAATGTAACTTATAAGGTTACAATACGCCATGATTAAAAGCTTCAAACACAAAGGGCTTGAGCGGCTGTTTATCAAAGGCAGTGCCAGCGGCGTACAGGCAGATTATGCGCCACGCATAACCCTGATACTTGATGCAATAGATGCGGCGGAACAGGTGAAAGAATTAGACTTGCCCGGCTTACGCTTGCACCGTTTGAAAGGCGAAAAGCGCAACCTGTGGAGCATGAGAGTGTCGGCCAATTGGCGCATCACATTTGAGTTTGATAATGGCGATGCTTATATTCTGGACTTGGAGGATTATCACTAATGGATACTTTACGAAACAAAAAACGCGCACCCACTCACCCCGGCGCATTGCTGCGCGAAGTGGTGCTGCCTGAGCTGGGAATCACGCAAGCCGAGTTTGCCGACCGGTTGGAGGTATCGCGCCGCACCGTTTCCGAGATACTGCACGAACGCCGCCCGGTTACGCCAGATATGGCGATCCGTTTAGGCAAGCTGTTGGGCAATGGCGCTGGTCTGTGGCTGAGGATGCAACAGGCTGTGGATGTGTGGACACTGGAGCAACAAGGCGGCTACACGCACATCAAGCAACTCAAAGCCGCATAGGGGGCCAAAGGCACCGGGGGCGATTTCTTTTCATCGACATCACCCTTTCTTCAAAAACAATTCGACTCCGTCACCTTATAGTTTTGCAGTGAAGCCCTGAGTTGGTCTCTGGGGCTGCCGTCGTTGATGGCAACCGTCATGCTGGTATTCGTTACCCGCAGCATCTTGCTGGCGGATACTCTCGAAGGTGGCGTGATGCTGTTTGGCAATGCGCTTATCGGTCATTGCATTTTCTTCCCTAATTTCTTCCTGGCCGGCGGCAAATAATTCTCTTTGCTCACCACCGGCTTACCGCTCTTGGCCTCCAGCGCCTTGCGCGCATTGCCGGCGATAGCTCCGCCTTCTTTCGCGGCCTTGCGATTATCCACAAAGCCCTGTGCATCCTTGCGCCGCGCAATTTCAGTAGTGCCCGCCTCGCCCAGCATCGTAAAGATCAATTCCAGATCGGTCATGTGGTCGCGCAGATTGTTGCCGGTCTTCACCTTGTCCAGCCCCTTGAGTCGGCTGTGTGCATCGGGCGCCACACCGAAGGTGGCACGGGCGATCTCGGCGGTGAGGATGGAATATTCCTTGCCCTCCTGCACGCCGCGCTGCTTCCACTCGTCGGTCAGCTCACCGCGAATGGAAATGGAACGCAGACGCTTCTCGATCCACGCCTGCGGATAACCCTTGGCCTGATACAACTCACGGGCGCGCGCACTGGCGAGTTCCGGGTTTTCGATTTCTTTCACCCTCTCATAACCCACCTGCGCCAGCCAGCGCTTAAAGGGCTCCGCCTTGGGCGAAGGGATGGACTGGATGATGCGGAACAGACCCTCGGTATTGGCGCAATTGACCCGCTGCACACCGCCTTCGGTTTCAACCCGAAGGGGGGTGGCAATTTGCCCCCACCCTTTGGATAACTCATTGTCACGGCGTCGTAAATCCTTGACATATCCCTCTGGCTGAACCGAATCGGTGAGAACGGCCACCACATCCACGATGGCAAACCACCATTCTTCGTTGTGCCAAGTTCGGCGGATAGCCTTTTCCTGGAAGACCACAAGATGGTTTTCCGGTTGGTCAGATATCGCGGGCTTTTTGCTCATGGTGTATTCCTCCCTGTTCCAGTTTTATTCCCGGGCTAAGTCATGGGAATCAACGTGCAGAACGACAACTGCATCGTAGAGAACGAACGTTCTTTTGTCAACATCCCGATACGCAACCTGCATTTCATCATGGGCACCATAGCCTCGCACCCGAAGACGTTCATCATGTGGGATGCTGCGCTCGGGTGTGGACCCCGAGGAGCTATCGAGGCAGCGGGAGATGTTTTAGCAAGTAACCTGGATGGAACAGTCAGTAGTCCGGATGGAATGCAATGAAATCCGGGGCGAGCCGTATCCTCACAGAATGCGCTGCATACCTTCGCGTCATTGCTTGATGTACGAAATTTATTCCGTGGGTTTCAGGGTGAATGTGTTAATGCAAGACCTCGCGCCTCATCGATTTCTCTAGAAAATGGCGAATTTCAAAACAGGTGAAAGCAATAGATGTAAAATCTCGCGCCATGCTAAATCTACTAACAGAAACAAACCAACTAGTGGCTCGACTTGAGCAGCTTAGCAATCGTCGCGTTGAATTCATGCGCGTTGATTCGCTGCCAGTTTTGGCTTCATTAAAAATTGCTCGCAATGGCGCAGATTTCAGCCCACGACTGGCTGCGATTGCCGCATCCACTGAATCTCACCTCGGCTACGAGCAGTTGTTCTGAGCCACAAGGAGATGAGCGGCGTAGTGGGTTAGGCAGGGATGGGTGGCTTAGCGGAATGGCCAGTAGTTTCATCAGTCGTTTAATCAGTAGTTGTGAGGCGGCATTGTGATAGAATGCGCGCCCTTTTCATCAGCAAGGCAGTATCCATGTCCCGCCAACTCCGCAATATCGCCATCATCGCCCACGTTGACCACGGCAAGACCACTCTGGTGGACAAGCTGCTAAGTCAAGCCGGTTCTTTTGCTTCCTATAAACATATCGCCGAGCGCGTGATGGATAGCAACGACCTGGAAAAAGAGCGCGGCATCACCATTCTGGCGAAGAACTGCGCCGTGGATTACGAAGGCGTGCATATCAATATCGTGGACACGCCGGGCCACGCCGACTTC
>DHIV01000121.1:21378-45877 GCA_002403995.1 Gallionella sp. UBA4737
CCGGGCCACGCCGACTTCGGCGGCGAAGTGGAGCGCGTGCTGGGCATGGTGGACGGCGTGTTGCTGCTGGTCGATGCCGTCGAAGGCCCGATGCCGCAAACGCGTTTCGTCACCAAGAAGGCACTTGCCCTCGGCCTGCGTCCCATCGTGGTGCTCAACAAGGTGGATCGCGACGGAGCCCGTCCCGATTGGGTGATTAACAAGACTTTTGATCTGTTCGACAAGCTGGGCGCGACCGAAGAGCAGCTCGATTTTCCGGTGGTGTACGCCTCGGCGCTGAACGGCTACGCCACGCTGGATCTGGCCAAGCCCAGCACGGACATGCGCCCGCTGTTCGATGCGGTGCTCAAGCACGTTCCGGCGCCGGAAACCGATGTGGACGCGCCGCTGCAATTGCAGATTTCCGCGCTGGATTATTCCAGCTTCGTTGGCCGCATCGGCGTGGGCCGCGTGCGCCGTGGCCGCGTCAAGCCCGGCCAGGATGTGATGGTGATGAATGGCGATAAACCGCCGAAGCGCGCGCGTATCAACCAGGTGCTCGGCTTTCGTGGTATCGAGCGCGTGCCGCTGGAAGAAGCGCTTGCCGGCGACATCGTGCTGGTCAACGGCATAGACGAGATCGGCATCGGCGTGACACTGGCCGACGTGAACAAGCCGGAAGCCTTGCCTATGCCCAAGGTCGATGAGCCGACACTGACGATGAACCTGATGGTGAATACCTCGCCATTGTGCGGCCAGGAAGGCAAGCTCATTACCAGCCGCCAGATTCGTGATCGCCTGACCAAGGAGTTGCTGGTGAACGTGGCGTTGCGTGTCGAAGAAACAGACAACACCGACGTGTTCCTGCTGGCCGGACGCGGCGAATTGCATCTGACCATATTGCTGGAAAACATGCGTCGGGAAGGCTTTGAAATGGGCGTGGGCAAGCCGCGCGTGGTGTATCGCGAGATCAACGGGCAGAAGTGCGAGCCGTTCGAGGTGCTGACCGTGGACGTGGAAGACACCAATCAAGGCGCGGTAATGGAAGAGCTGGGTCGCCGTCGCGGCGACCTGCAGGACATGCAGCCGGATGGGCATGGCCGCGTGCGTCTGGAATATCGTATCCCTGCGCGCGGCTTGATCGGTTTCCAATCCGAGTTCATGACGATGACGCGCGGCACCGGCATCATGGCGCACGTGTTCGACGACTATGCGCCGGTCAAAGCCGACATGCCGGGCCGCCGCAACGGCGTACTGATTTCTTCCGAATCCGGGGAAGCGGTGGCTTATGCCTTGTGGAAACTGGAAGATCGCGGTCGCATGATTGTTGTTCCTGGCGATAAGTTGTACGAAGGCATGATCATCGGCATCCACAGCCGCGACAACGATCTGATCGTGAATCCAATCAAGGGCAAGCAACTGACCAACGTGCGCGCCTCCGGCACGGATGAAGCGGTGCGTTTGACGCCGCCGGTGCGCCTGACGCTGGAATCAGCGGTGGAGTTCATTGACGATGATGAATTGGTTGAAATCACGCCGCTGTCGATCCGTGTCCGCAAACGTTACCTGACGGAAATAGAACGCAAGCGCGCAGCACGCAGTTAATCATGTAGGGTGGATAAAGTGCCGTCAGGCACGCATCCACCATTTGATCGGTGGATGCGCCGCTGCGCGTCTTTATCCACCCTACAATTGCGCGGATGTGCAGTGCTATACTGCACGGCGTTTTTATTTATCCTTTCGTTATGCTGGAAATCCTGATTATCGTCGTCGTGTTGACGTTGCTGTTGGCCATCGTGCTGCTGGTGATGCAGTACAGACTGCCTGCACGCGCCGCGCAGGTATTGGAACAACAGCATCGCGCCATGCTGACCGATCTGCACGATGGCCTGAACAAGCAGAGCGACCGCCAGGCCGAACATGCGCGCGCCGACCAGGAGCTTATCCAGAACTCATTTCGCAATGCCACCCAGCATTTGTCCGGCAGCGTAGAGACACTGGTCAAGACGATGGACACACGACTGGAGCAGATCTCCGGCAAGGTCGCCGAACGTCTGGACGAAGGTTTCAAGAAAACCAACGAGACCTTTACCAATGTGATGACACGGCTCGCCACCATAGACGAGGCGCAAAAGAAGATCGATGGTCTCACCACCAATGTGGTCAGCCTGCAACAATTGCTGGGCGACAAACGTTCTCGCGGAGCGTTCGGCGAAGTGCAACTGGAAGGGCTGGTGCGCAACATCCTGCCGCCCGATGCCTATTCATTTCAGGAAAAACTTTCCAACGGCAACCGCGTGGATTGTTTGTTGATCCTGCCGCCGCCGACCGGCAAAGTGCCGGTTGATGCCAAGTTCCCGCTGGAAAACTATCACCGCATGCTGGATCAGGATCTGCCCGAATCTGAAAAACTCGCAGCGCGCAAACAATTCAAGCTGGACATCAAGAAGCACATCGAAGACATCAGCCAGAAATACCTGATCCGCAACGAGACCTCGGATGGCGCGGTGATGTTCGTTCCCGCCGAAGCGGTGTTTGCCGAGATACATGCCTACCATTCCGATCTGGTCGAATATGCGATGCACCAGCATGTCTGGATCGTCTCTCCGACCACGCTGATGGCCGTATTGAACACCGCGCGCGCGGTGATGAAAGACGTGCAGATGCGCGAACAGGTGCACATCATTCAAAGCGAGCTGGGCAAGCTGAGCGTCGATTTCAAACGCTTCGATGAGCGCATGAAACGGCTTGCCGACAACATTCGCAAGGCCAATGAAGAAGCCGGCCAGGTGGAAATCTCCAGCCGCAAGATCAGCGACCATTTCGCCAAGATCGAAGCAGTGGAAATGCAGGAAGATACAAGCCAGAATAAATTGCAATAACGCTGTCCGTTGCGACAGGAAATATTTGTGTGCAATGTTCGGGTAAAATCTGTCACAACCAATATGAAGTAATGCGGATGGCGATGGTCATCATATTCAAGATCGAGCGCCACCAGAGGAAATTAATGAGGAAGGTCACTGTACATTTATTATTGGCAGCCGTTCTGCTGGGCGCAGTAATTTCCAAAAGCCATGCGGCAACGGATACCTCTGGCAACAATGCAACTGCAACAACACCCCCTGACAAAACCGTTAACACCCTTGGCTCGGAGACTGGCACTACCAGTGACACCCTGCCCCCGGAACCCGGCACCACCAGCGATGCGAAAACCGATACAGCGGGCGATTCAAGCGAGGAAGCTAACCGCAAGCGCCTCGAAGCCAAAGTGCAGGCAGCAGCGGCAAAAGCGGAAAAGGCGGAAAAAGCAAAACCTGACGCCAGTAAAAGTATCGCCGCACAACACAGCGAGTTCTGGGGAAAATATTTTGGCGTAAAGTTCGGTATCGTTAATTCCAGTGCAAGCGGCACAATTGACGCACCCAGCGCCAGTACACTCGCGTATGGCGTGCAAGGCGGCTATCTTCAGGCCGGGTATAACTGGGATTTGTATGCAATCGTCGTTGGGCTAGGTGCTTATTATGATGTGAATAATTATTCGATTCACAGCAATAACGTTGGATATTCCAGCCGCGCATATGGCTTGGATACCAAGTTGGGGCTGCCTGTCGATGACTGGCTCCCTTATATCAAGCTGGGTTATGGTCGCAGCATGGGCACCAGTAATTCAAACCTTAGTTCTGTATCGCAATATGGCCGCAACGCCGCTGTCGGAGTCGAGTATAACGTTGCGCCTCGCTGGAGTGTGATCGCAGAGTTAAAAAGAGATAGTTTCTCGAACCGGGATAAATCGATCACCATCAATAACAGACTGTTCACCTTCGGTTTCAATTACTATTTTGATAAACCCTTGGCCTCAGAAACGGTAAAAGCTGCTCCCGAAATTGATCTGGCTATCCCTGAACCGATACTTCAACCCGATGCTGTCCCTGAAGATGCTCCTCCGCCCTGACTCGGAGAGGAATTTCAGCCGTGAACTTGGCAGCCAATTTTTCGGCCCCGTTGGCGATAATCACTCTATGGAGGCTTGCATTCAAGGCCGTCGCACAGCGGTCCGTACTTTCGGTTTGTGCAGATAAAACAAGTGCGCGTACTCAAGCGGCTCTCCAACTTCATGTAAAAACCGGTTGTTTGCAGCCCGCTTTTTTGATCCTAACAAGGGTGTATCACGATGGTAAGATACACATCCTGAATATTTTTCGGCACTTTTCGACACAACGATGAAACTGGCAATCGCGCAAATCAACTGTGTGTTAGGCGATCTGGCGGGGAATGCTGCAAAGATTTTGCAATCTGCAGAACAGGCCAGGCAGCAGGGCGCGCAATTATTGCTGACACCCGAGCTCAGCCTGTGCGGTTATCCCCCGGAAGATCTGCTGCTGCGTGATGGTTTTTATCACGCGTGCGCGCAGGCAATGAATGACCTTGCCGGAAAGATTTCGGGCATCGCCGTGGTGGTGGGACATCCGCATGAACGGGATGGGAAGCGATACAACGCTGCTTCGCTGCTCCGGGATGGTGTGATTGCCGCGACTTATCTGAAGCATGAACTGCCGAATTATTCAGTGTTCGACGAGGAGCGTTATTTCGATCACGGCAGCGAACCTTGCGTGTTTGAAATCGAAGGCATCCGCTTTGCCCTGAATATCTGTGCCGATGTGTGGGAGAGTAAGACCGCGCACCGCGCACGCGACGCCGGGGCGCAGGTGCTGCTGGTGCTGAATGCGTCGCCTTATGCCATTGATAAACAGGAAGCGCGTTATCATGTCATCCGGGAACGGATTGCGGAAACCGGCATGGCGGTGGTCTATGCCAACATGGCGGGCGGCCAGGATGAACTGATCTTTGATGGCGGCTCGTTTGCCATGGATAGAAACGGTGTGTTGACCGCGCAGTGTGCATCTTTTGCAGATGCCTTGCCGATCCTGGAACTGCAGGATGATTTGCGTCCGGTCGGCGAAATGATCGAAGCATTGGGGGAAGAGGCCGGCGTCTATCGCGCGCTGTGTCTCGGTGTGCATGACTACATCACCAAGAACCGCTTCCCGGGTGTGTTGGTGGGATTGTCCGGCGGCATCGATTCCGCATTGACCATGGCGATAGCAGTCGACGCGCTGGGTGCGGACAAGGTCCATGCGGTGATGATGCCGTCTCCCTATACCGCACAGATCAGCCTGGACGATTCTCGCGAGATGGTGAAAACCCTCGGTACACGTTATGACGAAATCCCCATCGAGCCGATGTTCCGAAGCTATTTGACCGCACTGGAAACCATTTTTGCCGGTCGCGCCGTGGATACCACCGAAGAAAATTTGCAGGCGCGCATACGCGGCAACTTGCTGATGGCCTTGTCCAACAAGTTCGGTTCACTGGTACTGACCACCGGCAACAAGTCCGAGATGACCGTGGGTTATGCGACGCTGTACGGCGATATGGCGGGCGGTTTTGCGGTACTGAAGGACGTCAGCAAAACGCTGGTGTATCGTCTGGCGCGCTATCGCAACACACTGGGGAAAGTGATCCCGGAACGCATCATCACGCGTCCGCCCAGTGCTGAACTGCGTGCCGGCCAGACCGATCAGGACAGTTTGCCGCCTTACGATGTGCTGGATGCCATCATGGCGTGCTATGTCGAACAAAATCTCGCGATCCCGAAAATCATCGCACGCGGATTTTCTGAAGCCGATGTAAGGCGCGTGGTGCATCTGGTTCGCATCAGCGAATACAAACGGCGCCAATCTGCCGTGGGCATCCGCATCACGGAACGCAGTTACGGGAAAGACTGGCGTTATCCGATTACGGTGCATTACCAGGACGATTTTTGACATTGAGTAAAGCCTGTAGCTTGTAGCGAGTAGCAAAAGCTACAGGCTGCCCGCTACTCGCTACTCGCTGTTTTATAGTGAGTAGCGAGTAGGGTGGATAAGCGTAGCGCATCCACCGCCCCAATCCACCCCGGCACATAAAACTAATTCCATTTACCCGCAAGTTTTGCTACAATGCGCCGCGTTTTGTAGATGGGCTTCGAGCCCGTTTTTCATTTGTGGGTCACAATTTTATGGATGTGGTGAAACTGGTCGAGACAACAGTGAGCGGCCTGGGCTATGAGCTGGTGGACTGTGAACGCTCTGGACGCGGGCTGTTGCGCGTGTTCATCGACAAGCCGGAAGGCATTTCGGTGGATGACTGCCAGGTGGTGAGCAATCAATTGACGCGGCTGTTCCTGGTTGAAAATGTCGATTATGACCGGCTTGAGGTTTCGTCGCCGGGCTTGGACAGGCCGTTGAAGAAGGAAGCCGATTTTGTGCGCTTCGCCGGTGAAAAAGCGCAGCTGAAACTGCGCATGGCGCTGGCAGGACGCAAGAATTTCGTCGGCGTGATAGGCAAGGTAAGCGATGGGGTATTGCAACTGGATGTGGATGGCAATCAGGTGGCGATCGAACTGTCGAATCTGGACAAGGCGCGTTTAGTGCCGATTTTTTAATTTTTAGTGATGAGCGGGAAATTTGCCGGAGATATGGAATGAGTCGTGAAATTTTGTTGTTGGTAGATGCACTGTCCCGTGAAAAGAACGTGGACAAGGAAGTCGTGTTCGAGGCGCTGGAATCTGCTCTGGCCTCCGCGACAAAAAAACGTTTTGCTGACGAGGCAGACGTGCGGGTCGAGATCGATCGCAATACCGGCGCCTATGAATCCTTCCGCCGCTGGGAAGTGATGGACGACGAAACCTTCGAGACGCCGGATCTGCATATCAAGCTGGAAGAAGCGCAAAAGCGCAATCCCGATATCCAGGTCGGGGAATTCATCGAAGAGCCGCTGGAATCCATTGATTTCGGGCGTATCGGGGCGCAAGCCGCGAAGCAGGTGATCTTCCAGAAGATCCGCGACGCCGAGCGCGAGCAGGTATTGGCCGATTTCATGGAGCGCAAAGAGCATCTGGTGTCCGGTACGGTCAAACGGCTCGAGCGCGGCAACGCGATCATCGAGTTCGGCAAGATCGAAGCCTTGTTGCCGCGCGACCAAATGATCGCCAAGGAAAACCTGCGCGTCGGCGATCGCATCAAGGCACATTTGCTGCGCGTGGACCGCAGCGCGCGCGGCCCGCAAGTGATCTTGTCACGAACATCATCTGAATTACTGGTCAAGCTGTTCGAACTGGAAGTGCCGGAGATCGAGGAAAAGCTGCTGGAAATCGTCAGCGCTGCGCGCGACCCCGGCTCTCGCGCCAAGATCGCGGTGCAATCGCATGATCCGCGCATCGATCCCATCGGAACTTGCGTGGGGATGCGCGGTTCGCGCGTGCAGGGCGTCACCAACGAACTGGCCGGCGAGCGTGTGGATATCATCCTCTGGGCGGAAGATCCGGCCACTTATGTCATCAACGCGCTGGCTCCCGCCGAAGTGAGCAGCATCGTCGTGGATGAAGAACGGCACAGCATGGATGTGGTGGTCGAGGAAGAAAATCTGGCGCAGGCGATCGGGCGCGGCGGACAGAACGTGCGCCTGGCCAGCGAATTGACCGGCTGGGAACTCAATATCATGACGGTCGAGCAGTCCAGCGAAAAACATGACGAAGAGTTTTCCAATACGCGCGCGGTGTTCATGGAAAAGCTGGATGTGGACGAAGAAGTTGCCGACATTCTGGTGCAGGAAGGTTTCAATACGCTGGAAGAAGTGGCCTATGTGCCGCTGGAAGAGATGCTGGAGATAGAGTCGTTCGACGAAGCGACGGTGAACGAGTTGCGCAGCCGCGCGCGCAATGCATTGTTGACCGCGGCCATCGCCAGCGAAGAAAAAGTGGAGCACGGTATCGAGGATCTGCTCAAACTGGAAGGTATGGATGCGCAAACTGCGCGCACCCTTGCGGCCAAGGGAGTCGCGACACAGGAACAATTGGCAGATTTGGATGTGGATGAGTTGGTGGAGCTGTCCGGAATGGATGGCGAACGTGCCAACACATTGATTATGACGGCACGCGCACCCTGGTTTGCTTAACGGGTGTTTAAAGGATAGTAATGGCAAAATTAAACGTAGCACAGTTTGCGACTGATCTGGGATTGCCGGTTACCTTGCTGCTTGAGCAGTTGAAGGCGGCTGGCATCGCCAAGGAGCAGGAGTCCGACCCGATGTCGGAAAAGGACAAGGCAAAATTGCTGGAGCATTTGCGTCAGGCGCATGGCGCCGAAAAGCCCGCCAAGAAGATCACGCTGATCCGCCGCGAAACTACCGAGATCAAGAAGGCTGACAGTTCCGGTCGCGCGCGCACCATACAAGTTGAAGTGCGCAAACGCCGCGTAGTTGCTCCTACAGCGGCCGCTGAAGCGGCGGCTGCACCGGTCGCACCCATTGAAGCTGCGGCGCCCAAGAAAGACAAAGCCAAGGTTGTGAATGAGCAGGAACTGGCTACGCGTGAAGAAGAAGCCCGTTTGCAGGCGGAATTGGCATCACGCCAGGCAGCCGAGGTGCAGGCCAAGCAGGAGCGCAGCAAACGCAAGACCACTAAAAAGGCGGCTGAGCCTGAACCGGCTGCTGCCCCGGCGATGGCAATAAAGGTTGAAGAGGCTGTACCGGTTGCGGCTGCACCGGTTGTCAATCTGGCTGAAGGTACCTTGCACAAGCCGGCAGCCAAGCCCGGCGACAAGATTGCCAAACCGGGTAAAAAACCCAAATCCGAAGCCAAGGCCAGCCCGTGGGACGAGAAGGGGCACAAGAAGCGCGCGCCTCTCAAAACCGGCGAGAAAACCGGTGTCTGGACCACACCGGTGCGCGCACCGCGTCATGACAAGCATCCCAAACACACAGCGCCGGAAACCGCGCACGCATTTTCCCTGCCGACAGAACCTATCGTGCATGAAGTGGCTGTTCCCGAAACCATCACCGTCGCCGAACTGGCGCAGAAGATGTCGATCAAGGCCTCTGAAATCATCAAAGTGTTGATGAATATGGGTTCGATGGTGACCATCAACCAGGTGCTCGATCAGGAAACCGCAATGATCGTGGTCGAAGAAATGGGCCACATCGCCAAGGCCGCCAAGCTGGACGATCCGGACGCCTATTTGATGGATACCGAAGAGCATCACGATCTGGTGCTTGAACCGCGCGCTCCTGTCGTCACCGTGATGGGTCACGTGGATCACGGCAAGACTTCATTGCTCGATTACATCCGCCGCACCCGTGTAGCGTCAGGCGAAGCGGGCGGAATCACCCAGCACATCGGCGCGTATCACGTCGATACTCCGCGCGGCATGGTCACCTTCCTCGATACTCCGGGCCATGAGGCGTTCACTGCGATGCGCGCACGCGGCGCCAAGGCGACCGACATCGTGATCCTGGTGGTGGCCGCAGATGACGGCGTGATGCCACAGACCAAGGAGGCCATCGCACATGCCAGGGCCGCCAAAGTGCCGCTGGTGGTTGCAGTGACCAAGGTCGACAAGCCCGAGGCCAACGTCGAGCGTGTCAAACAGGAACTGGTCGCCGAAGGGGTGACACCGGAAGATTGGGGTGGCGATGCGATGTTCGTCGAGGTTTCCTCCAAGTCCGGGCAGGGCATAGATCAATTACTGGAAGGCGTTTTGCTGCAAGCCGAGGTGCTGGAGCTGAAAGCGCCGCGTACCACGCATGCCAAGGGACTGGTGATCGAAGCGCGTCTGGACAAGGGCAAGGGGCCGGTTGCCACGGTGCTGATCCAGTCCGGAACGATGAAGCGCGGCGATGCGGTATTGGTCGGTTCGGTATTCGGAAAGGTGCGCGCGATGCTGGATGAAAACGGCAAAACGGTCAACGAAGCGGGCCCGTCCATACCGGTGGAAATACAGGGTTTGTCCGAAGTGCCCGCTGCCGGTGAAGAACTGATGGTACTGGCGGATGAAAAGCGCGCCCGCGAGATCGCGCTGTTCCGCCAGGGAAAGTATCGCGGCGTGAAACTTGCGAAACAACAAGCTGCCAAGCTGGAGAACATGTTCGAGCAGATGGCCGAGGGCGAAGTGCGCACCTTGTCGCTGATCGTGAAATCCGACGTGCAAGGCTCAGCCGAGGCGATCGCGCAATCGCTGCAAAAACTCTCCACCAACGAGGTCAAAGTCAATCTGATCCACAACGCAGTGGGCGCAATTTCGGAGTCGGACATCAATCTGGCGCTGGCTTCCAAGGCGATCGTGATCGGCTTCAACACCCGTGCCGATGCGGCTGCGCGCAAGCTGGCGGAATCTTCCGGCGTGGACATACGCTACTACAACATCATCTATGCGATGGTAGATGAAATAAAAGCCGCGCTGTCCGGCATGCTGGCCCCCGAGAAGAAGGAAGTCATCCTCGGTATGGTCGAGGTACGCCAGGTGTTCACCGTTTCCAAGGTCGGAACGATCGCCGGTTGTATGGTGCTGGAAGGCATGGTGAAACGCGGCGCGAGGGTGCGCGTGCTGCGCGACAATGTCGTTATTCACGACGGCGAACTGGATTCGCTGAAACGCTTCAAGGATGACGTGAAAGAAGTGAAAGCCAATTTTGAATGCGGCCTGTCGGTGAAGAATTTCAACGATCTGGTCGTGGGCGACAAGCTTGAAGCTTACGAGATCGTTGAGGTTGCGCGCGCGCTGTAATGGCCAATTTCGCCCGGGCTGACCGTATCGCCCAGCACTGTAGGGTGGATAAGCGCAGCGCATCCACCAACGCACGGTGGATGCGCTGCGCTTATCCACCCTACAACTACAACTTTCGGTAGCATTCCTGACTTCTGAACAAATAACCATGGCCAACTTCGCAAGAACCGATCGCATCGCACAGCAAATGCAGCGCGAAATCGCCGAGCTGGTGCGCCTGCGAATCAACGATCCGCGCGTGCGTCTGGTGACCATCACCGGCGTTGAAGTGGCGGGCGACTATTCTCATGCCAAGATTTTTTTCACCCGCCTGGATGGCAAGCATGAAGAAGCCCAGCAAGGCCTGGATCATGCCAGCGGTTTTCTGCGTAGCCAGCTGGCGCACAGCATCAAGCTGCGCGTCATGCCGCAATTGCATTTTGTTTACGATTCCTCTGTCGAGCGCGGCAGCCACTTGTCGCAACTCATCGACGAAGCGATCGCCAGCGACAAGCTACATCCCGATAATTCATAAATTCCGATGGCGCGAACTTATCGTTCGTTAGACGGCGTGCTGCTGTTCGACAAGCCGCTGGAACTCAGTTCCAATGATGCGCTGCAAAAAGTCCGCCGTTTGTTCCAGGCCGAAAAGGCCGGACACACAGGTACGCTCGATCCCCTCGCCACCGGCCTGCTGCCGATCTGTTTCGGCGAGGCCACCAAATTTTCGATGGCGCTGCTGGATGCCGACAAGACCTATCGCGCCTTGTTGCGCCTGGGACAAACCACCACCACCGGCGATGCAGAAGGCGAGATCATCGCCGAACATCCGGTCGAGGCCGGGCAAGCCGAGGTCGATGCGGTGCTGGCCAGATTTCGCGGCGAGATCCAGCAACTCCCTCCGATGCACAGCGCGCTCAAGCACCAGGGCAAGCCGCTCTACGAATACATCCGCAAAGGCGAAACCATAGAGCGCGAACTGCGCAGCGTGGTGATACACGAGTTGCTGCTGAATTCTTTTTCCGGCAAAGAGAAAGAGATGGACATCACCGTGCGTTGCAGCAAGGGCACATACATACGCACCCTCGCCGAAGACATCGGCGCGGCGCTCGGCTGCGGCGCGCACCTGATCGGCTTGCGCCGCACCGCGATCGCTCATTTCGATTTGAACGATGCCTATACCCTGCAGCAACTGGCAGCGATGACCGAGGCCGAGCGCGATGCCTGTGTACTGCCATTGGAAAGCCTGATGCCCGGCATGCCCAGGCTGCAACTGGACGCCGTGCAAGTCCAGCGCCTCGCGCAAGGGCAACGGCTGGGCCTGGACACCGGGCTACCGGACGGCAAGGTCAGCCTGTATGGTCCGCAGGGATTCATCGGGGTAGGGCTGCTGCAAGGCCGCCGCCTCGCTCCCGACCGGCTGTTATCCGATGTGGCAAAACAGGCGGCAAGCATTTCCCCGTAATATCTCGGCCCGGCATCAGCTGTGCTAAAGTCAGTCCCGCCCAATTCAAGGTTGTGATAACTCTTACACCATGTCCATCCCCATGGTTTTCCGCTTGTTGTGGCCGGTGCTGGTGTTGCTGCTTGCAGCGTGCAGCCAGGACGGGCTGCTCACCAAACAGGATTATCAGGAAAGCCAGCGCGACTTCCTGCAACGATGCCGCAGAAGCACTGTTCGATTTTCCGCGCCGTACCGAAAACGGGGATTTCATCACCACCATGGAACAGGGCTATCTCAACCTGATCCAGGGCAAGCCGGAGATCAAGCTGATGCAGCAACAGGCGGACATGTTGCGGGACCGGGTGCGCTACCATATCTCGCGCGAGGCCAAGACTTTTTTCTACCTGCAGACTCCCGAAGATTATTACGCCTCGGAACATGAGGTGATCTGGCTGCACTTTCTGCTGAGCTGGGGCTATTCGCTACAGGGGAAATATGAGGATGCCTGCGTCGAGGCGCGCGAAGCGGGCAGCCTGTTGACCTTGCCCTGGAGCCCGGTAGGCCACTTCGACGATCCGGCCATGCGGCTTTTTCTCGCGGCGCTCTGGACCATGTGCGGAGAATGGCAGGAAGCGCAGGTGGATTTGCGCGCGGCATGGTTCATGGACCACAGCCTCACCTGGGCCAGGGAATTGGCGGAACGCGATCTGCCGCCGACGGATTTGTTTGTAGTGCTGGGTGGGCCGGGACCTGAGCCGGTGTGGGACCCTGAGATGACTATCTATCCATTGCGCACCACGCGTCAGGTCAGCTTCAAACTCCGCGGACGGAAGAGTCACATCTCGCTTGCCGACAGCAATGGTGTCGTGATAACTCCGCAGCTTTCGCCCGATGCAGCCAATTGGTATAGGCGTCACCTGGAGCGCGAGAGTGAACTGCATGAGTTGATCCTGGATTCTGCTTTTGGTGGAAAGGCGGCGGCCAGCAGTACTGTGGCGGGAAGCAAGATCGCCGCCACAACCGGCATAGGATTGGCAGTGGCTTTGGGTGGCACTGCGCTGGGCGCAGCGATCATCAATTACGGTACAGGGGATGCACTCTATTACGGGCTGGCCGTTGCGGGTGCCGGTATCGAGAAGGGGTTACAAATCTCTCAGCAAGGCTATGAACAAAGCGCCAGCAGACTGAAGCAGGATCTCGATCCCAGCATCTCCTACCGTTTTGTCCGATATCTTCCCGAATACCTGTGGATGGGCTGGAGCGACCAGCCCGTCGCCTACCCTGTCGAACTGCGCACCCCTCAGACGCGAATCAAAATACTGCATCCCACCGTCATCGGGCGCACCACCGTCACTGTGGTGCAAGTGCCGGATGCGGCCGAGACGCATACTTACCGATAGTTGTCCGCAGGACTGGTTTGAAGGTTGAAATCGCGGGATCGAAATTGCCTGTTGCCCACTGCCGGAACTGAGGCCGGCGGTCAGATGGCAGATAGACGCTCAACCGTGTCCGGGTAGCGCTCAACCATACGAATCAAAATCGCAGCTTGGGCATTCGGGCTGGCTCGGCCTTGTTCCCAGTTTTCCAGTGTGCGTTCGTTAGTGCGCAGGTATCTGGCGAATACGGTTCGCGACAAATGCAGCTTCTCCCGCAGACCGAGCAACTCTTCCGGGGTGATGGTGAGCGCAGGTTTCTTTTCCACGACATGCTGGCGCAAGGTGATCTTGCCCTCGCGTGCAGATTCAAGTGCGGTGAATCCCTCTTTCAGTTCATTAAACAAATTACGTTTCATTTGATCCTCCTTGCGTCCAATTCCTGCTTGAGCAGTTCCTTCAGGGTTTTGCGTTGTGCAGCGGTTAGATCGTCCATTTCGTCTTTGTTGTACACGGTGTACAGCCAGAATTGTTTGCCGGACAGCCACCAGTAGTAAATCACGCGAAGCCCGCCTCGTTTGCCTTTACCTCGTTTTTCATCGGCAAAGCGAACCTTGCGCAATCCTCCCGTGCCTTCGATCACGTCGCCAGCTTCCGGGTTCTTCATCAACATCTGTTGAAACTCACGAAAACTTTCGTCGTTCAGATAACTCTGCCGATGCCGCTCAAATGGAGGTAATTCAATGAAGGTGGCTTTCATGGGTTAATCATACGCAAGTTGCGTATGCTATGTCAAGGGGCTTGCGCAGCAACAACACCGTATCAATGGGCTAAGGGGCGCGTCTAGCGCGTCCTGCTTGAGCAGAGTTAGATTTCTTTAAGTTTTTGCTGTAGTTCATGGCTATTGTCAAAAACAGACTTAACCTCCGCATGTGTAAAGCCAAGTACCTGAAGTATGTGAAGCTGGAAAATGGCCTCCATCTTTAGACAGAGTAACCATAAATCTCTACCGGTTACAGCCTCTGATTCCAAAGAATTGTCGTAATGGGTTAGATAGTTTCTTGTATCTACAATTGCCCTTATTAATTTGCTACGCTCCTTGCTTGTTCCTATTAGCTCCTTAAATGGCTCAATGATGCTCTTTATTCTCCGACCGAGATTCAGTTCATTTCCATGTCGTAGCCTACCGGATAGCCATTCTTGGTTTTCTTCTGAGCATTGTTTGATTAGGGTTTCAGTAAGCTCTTGGAATATTGCATCATCCATCAATTTTTCATTCGATGTTCTACGATGATAGGTTTCAAGTCCTTGCACTAATGCTAAGAACTTTCCATCCAAATATTTGTGCGCGCCGGTCTTTGTGGAGAAATAAAGATTCAGTGAAGGGTCAATCACTTCATAAGCATCGAACCAGTTGTTAATTATGTGTTCCGCTTCCTCTCGAATTTGCCCGAATCTAAATAGCATTCGATGCCAGTCGATTTTTGGTTCATTTTTTGTGAAAGGCAGGCTTGAGTAGTAAAGCGATATAGGCACTGGTGCTGTTTTATTCTCACCAATGTTTTGGCAGATTGCGTTTGAAGTTACTGACACCTGCTCTAGACAGACGGTTCTATCGATAGCAAAGCCGAGAAGGGTGGTGATTTTGTAAGCTGATGAGATAAAGTCGTTTAGAGGTCGCTCTTGTTCGGATACAAGCTTGAAATATGTCTTCTGTGAAATTTTTGCCTCAGTTGTAATTGGAAATCCAGGGAGGTACCAAGAAAAAGTGATTAATAGCTTCATCCCATTATTGAGATTTAGCGATATTTCTGCTGGTGGTGAATATGTTATCGATGCTGTTCGTTTTTCAAATTCGTGCTCAACTTTTATCCCGCTTAACCCAACCCACTCATCAATACCCTCAACAGAGAATTGGAACGTATTAATCAAGACAATTTCTTTGTCGTCGTAGGCGACACCTAGGAGAGCTTTATTAACATGAACAGAGGACTTGGAAATGCCGCCAAAAGAAATATTTTTGTTTTTATAAAAGCAATCTTCCAACGTAACTAGGCCATGCTTCTCGATATGCCCAACAATTCTTTCCAATTCGTCTTTGCCGTTTAGAGCTTTATTTAGTCCTTCAATGCTTTCATCGAATAATCCAACTACTTCAAGTTCAATGTTCCCGCCGTCTGTGATAATAAGCGTTCCAGGTATCTTCTTATCTGGAGCTGAGGGAAGCCAAAAATAGCCGGATTTTTTGAATTCTTCTTTTATGCGCAACTTAGCCTCCGTGAAATCTAACGAGGGTGCAGAAAAAGTACCTTCATCAACGCATCGTGCCTTGAATCAAATTGTATAGCAACCGCGACCTTCAGCTCTTGGCACGATTCAGTTGCTGGCGAAGTTCCGGTTTCTGTCAGTCGAAATAAAAATGAATATCTTACAGGCTACTACTGCAACGGCCACTCGCCTATCGCATCATCAATCGCGGCCTGTAGCTCGATGGTGCGCGCTAGTGCTGAAACGATGCTCCGATAGTGAGTCAGGTCATCGTAGGAGAGCTGCCGCCCTTTGCGGTCTTTCAGCCACTTATGGCAAACCTGATAGCCGCCGATATGGTAGCCCCACACTTCCGGCGGCACGTTGTCGAAATATTGCTTCTGATTGATCCACACATGCCCCGGCACATCATTTGCCGGTTCGGAATAACGCACATTGTCCACCATGTTGTCGCCCGCAACGGGATAGCTTGTTTCCAGTTTGGGAAGTTGCTCCATCAAGTGCAGCGCTACCAGTTCCTCGCCCAATGCGCACAGGCTGCGGAACAGCGTCACATCGCGCGTCAACGGCAAGCGCGGAAAATCTCCTTTCAGGAATTCGGCATAGCGGCTTCGGTAGATCGGTGAATGGAACACCGCGTAGATATAGTGATACACATCTTCCGGCCCGTATGTTTTGCGCAGATCGCCGCATCCATCCAGCACAAAATCCAGTTGCAGCCGCGCGGAAAAATCGGCGATGAATTCCGGCGCGAGATTTGGGCGGCGACCACCTGCTGTGCTGTCATCGAATAGGTCGGCCTTGGCGGCTGAGTAGAGGTAAAGCGGAAAAAGGTAATTGACCTCTTTGATTGAAACGGTGTGATGAGTAATCAGACCGTTTGTGCAAAACAGATGTTCCCAGCCACGCTCGATTTCTATGGAGCGTGTTGTTGCCAACCCCAAGTTTTTCCCCGCCAGCATTTGCCGCATAACTTCGCCACGCGGCATGCAATGAAAGCCTCGCGAGTTGCCGGTGTAGTAGGTATGACGCACATCGAATGGACGGTAGAGAACCGGAGCAAGTTTCGTTTTGGTAGGGCCGGATGCTCTAAGGTCGGACTGCGCCAATGCCACTTGCCAGTCGCGCGCATCTTTGCCTAGTGCATATTTTTCGCGTGCCTCTTCGACCGGAAGTTGGGAAAAGTCATTTACCGTGCGCCATATATCTTCACGGCTCCAATGGATGGAGAGCGCGTCGCGTGCGGTGACGATGCCGACGCTGTTCACCGGCATAATGTCGGTGATTTTCCAGCCCTGCTCATACTCGGCGCGCACGGTTTCATCCTGCGTCACAAACAAATAGTAAGGCGCTTGTGGCTTTAGTATTTGCCAGCGTGTGGTGGACACGTCGTTTTCCGCCAGCCCGGCGTATTTGCTTTCACGCGTGCCATAAATATCGGCGTGATAAACCTGAGCATTCAAAGCATTTTCGTCACTCCCGCGCAGGCGGGAGTCCAGCGGTTTTGTTGAAGACTGGATTCCCGCTTTCGCGGGAATGACGGCAGCTTTGTGTTTTACGAAAATGCCTATCGCGACACCCTGCTGGATGTCGAACACGTTCTCATCCTTGCTGCCATCCGGCGCTTTTTCCTTTTTCTTGCTGTTGCCGTGCAGATCGAGCAGATAGATGTCGTCGAAGCTCTGCATCAGGCTCTGGCGCATCCCCCGAAAAGTGGGGTTGTCCAGATAGCCGTGGTTGGTGACGAAGGCAAGCACGCCGTAGCCGGTTTGCTCGATACGCCATTGCGCGAAGCGGATGAATTTCACATAGTCGTCATTCAGCCACTTGGGATTGCGTTCGCCCAGCGGCGCGCCGTCCACTTCAAAATAGTTGCCGGTCTTTTGTCCAGTTGTACTGTCAATGCCGCGCAATAATCCAGCGATCCATTCGCCGGTGTTCGCTGAATGCCCGGAATACGGCGGATTGCCCAGCACCACCATCACCGGCGTTTCCTTCTTCACCAGGTTGGCGCTGGTGGCTTCATCTGCCAGCCACTGAGTGAACAGCGGCAAACCAGTCATTTCGTGCGCTTCTTCCAGCGTGTTGGTGAGAAATACGCGCAGGCGTTCGTCGCTGGAAAAATCATATCCAGTTTCGCGCAACAGCAAACCGAGCTTCATGTGCGCGACGGCATAGGGCGCCATCAGTAACTCGAAACCATACACGCGGGGCAGCAGATTTTCCCGCACATAGCCCGGCCACATTCCCTTGTTGCCCGCAAAGGTCTGGTAGATTTGTCTGATGACGCTATACAGAAAAGTACCTGTTCCGGTGGCGGGATCAAGGATTTGCACCTTGTGGGTTTCGATTGTTTCCATGCCCTTGCCGCGCTGCTTCGGACGGGTAAGTTTGACTTTGCTGGAATCGGCCAATCCCGCACTCAACTTGAAATCTTTTTTCAGGATGGCATCGACGCTGCGCACGATGTAGGAGACCACCGGCTCTGGCGTGTAGTACACGCCTCTTGCCTCGCGCATTTTCTGGTCATACGCGCCAAGGAACGTTTCATAGAAATGCACCACCGGGTCTTCCTGCCTTGTCGCGCGCCCGAAGTCTTGCAGGATGGCGGCGATGTCGGCACGGTTGAGCAGTTCGGCGAGGTTGTCCACCACCCACACGATGCGCTCGTCCAGTTCCGGCCCGGCGATGTGAGTGAAGAGTTTGCGCAGGAACGGGTTAGTCTTGGGTAGGTCGTAGGCGGCATGGGTGCGGGTAAAGTGCGCGCCGGTGCTGTTACAACGTGCGGCAAACAGGCCGTAACAAATAGTCTGCGCATACATGTCACCAAACTGTTCTGCCGTAAGATCGTGCAACAACACTTTGCGAAAACCATCCATCTGCTCATGCAATGTGCCGTGTTCGCCTTCTTCCGCAAAGGTCTTGCCGATGATGGTGCGGATCAACCGTGCCAGTGCCGCCATGCGCGTAGCGAGTTCTTTGGGGCTGGAAATGACGGGAATGTTTTCGGCGAAAAATGACTGCAATAATTCGGCGAGCTGCTGCACGCCTTCCGCATCAATACGCAATTTGCCACTGGCCTGCGGCTTGGCAAGACGCGCAGTCAGGCGCAACTCGCCGCTGACATACCAGCGGAATTCCAGATAGTCGGTAAGAATGAGATTGGCAAGGCCGTCGCGGTAGCGTAAAAGTTGGTCGTCTTTCTCCCATTTGTCGAGTGGTTCACCGATGTCCTTGGCTTCCACAAAACCCAACGGAATATCTTTGCGGGTGATGATGTAATCCGGCGCGCCGCATTTGATGCGCTTGGGTTCGTTGGTGGCGATGATGCCGGACTGAAATGCTTCGAGCAAAGTTTTTAGCGCGGGGCGGTGGGTATGCTCGGTGGCATTGCCTGCTTTGTAGGCTTGCTCTATCAGCGCCAGATACTCTCTGAATATTGCGTTATCCACTATCTTCTCCCTGACCCCGTTTTTGAATTTACGTGAGTGTATAGCAAAAAAAGACCCCACCGAAGCGGGGTCGCTGCCGGGAACCCCTTGCTTGCTGTGCTTTGGCCGCCTGCGCTTATTGGGCTTGAGCAACAACCCCATTAAAGTGTAGAATGCTGCACTTTTTTCAGGAGAGTAAAACCAATGGCAATTACCGCCGCGCAAAAAGCGCAAATCGTGACCGACTATCAACGCGCCAAGAGCGATACCGGTTCCCCAGAAGTGCAAGTGGCTTTGATCACCGCGCGCATCACCTATCTGACCGATCATTTCAAAGACAATGTCAAGGATCACCATTCCCGTCGCGGTCTGTTGCGCCTGGTGAGCCGCCGCCGCAAGCTGCTTGATTATCTCAAGCGCACGAATGATGCAAGTTATCGCGCGTTGATCCAGCGTCTGGAAATTCGCAAGTAAGAGTTTGTAACCAGCGGGTCGCATCAGCGGCCCGTGTTGTTTTGTCCGGTCTATTTTTGTTTGGTCACAACGCATGACGCGATTGGGCGGCATGCCATGCACAGAGAGGTCTATCTTGAGTCACTATAAAAAAACAATCGCGTTCGGCAACCATCAACTCACGCTGGAAACCGGCGAAATCGCTCGTCAGGCCAGCGGCGCGGTGATGGTCAGCCTGGATGATACTGTGGTGCTGGTCACCGTGGTCGGCAGGAAGGATGCCAAGCCGGAGCAGGACTTTTTCCCGCTGACGGTGGATTATCAGGAACGGACTTACGCTGCGGGCAAGATCCCCGGTGGTTTTTTCAAGCGCGAAGGCCGCCCCAGCGAAAAGGAAATCCTGACCTCCCGGCTGATCGATCGTCCGTTGCGTCCGCTTTTCCCGGAAAGTTTTTACAATGAAGTGCAGATCGTCGCGACGGTGATGTCTTCCGATGAAGAGATCGATTCCGATATTCCGGCCATGATAGGCGCTTCTGCCGCGCTGGCTTTATCCGGTATCCCGTTCGACGGCCCGATAGGCGCGGCGCGCGTGGGTTATGCCAACGGTCAGTATCTGCTCAACCCGACCGCCACCGAACTGCTGACTTCGCAATTGGATCTGGTGGTCGCCGGTACCGTGCGCGCCGTGCAGATGGTGGAATCAGAAGCGCAGCAGTTGTCTGAAGAGATCATGCTGGGCGCGGTGATGTTCGGCCACGAGCAGATGCAGGTCGTGATCCAGGCGATCAACGAAATGGCCGATGCGGTGGGTGCCGATGCGTGGGATTGGACTGCTCCGGCCACGGACGAAGCCTTGATCGCGCAGATTGCCAGTCTTGCCGAGGCTGAACTTGGCAAGGCTTACGCGATCCGTTCCAAACAGGCGCGCACCGATGCGGTGGCCGCGATACGCGATAAGGTGATGGCGGCCATGTCGCCTGAAGTGATCGCCACGCATAAGAATCATGTCAATGATCTGTTCAGCGCGCTGGAAGCCAAGATCGTGCGCGGACAGATACTCAGCGGCGAGCCACGCATCGATGGCCGCGACACGCGCACTGTGCGTCCAATCACGATACGCAACGGCGTATTGCCGCGTACCCACGGTTCTGCTTTGTTCACACGCGGTGAAACACAGGCCATCGTGGTGGCGACGTTGGGCAGTATGCGCGATTCGCAGAAGATCGACGCGTTGCAAGGCGAATACACCGACCGTTTCATGCTGCATTACAACTTCCCGCCGTACTCCACCGGTGAGACCGGTCGCGTGGGCACGCCCAAGCGCCGCGAGATCGGCCATGGCCGTCTGGCCAAGCGCGCGCTGATCGCCGTATTGCCCAGCGAAGAAGAGTTCGGCTATGCGATGCGCGTGGTATCGGAAATCACCGAGTCCAACGGCTCCAGTTCGATGGCTTCGGTATGCGGCGGTTGCTTGTCGCTGCTGGATGCCGGTGTGCCGCTCAAGGCGCACGTCGCGGGTATCGCGATGGGCTTGATCAAGGAAGGCAATCGCTTTGCGGTGCTGACCGACATTCTCGGCGATGAAGATCACCTGGGCGATATGGACTTCAAGGTGGCCGGTACTGAAGCAGGCGTGACCGCTTTGCAGATGGACATCAAGATCAACGGCATCACGCGCGACATCATGCAGGCTGCGCTGATCCAGGCACGCGAAGGTCGCATGCACATTCTTGGTCTGATGAAGCAAGCCATGCCATATGCGCGTACCGAAGTTTCCGAGTTTGCGCCGCGCATGATCAAGATGAAGATCAATCCGGAAAAGATCCGCGACGTGATCGGCAAGGGTGGTGCGGTGATCCGCGCCTTGACCGAAGAAACCGGCACGACAATCGACATTGATGACTCAGGCAACATCACTATCGCCTGCGTGAGCGGCGAAGCGGGCGAATTGGCCAAGAAGCGCATCGAAGACATCGTGGCAGACGTGGAGGTGGGCAAGATTTACGAAGGCCCGGTGGTCAAGTTGCTCGACTTTGGCGCATTGGTGAATGTGTTGCCTGGCAAGGACGGCCTGCTACATATTTCTCAGATCGCCCACGAACGCGTTGCCAGCGTGTCGGACCACCTCAAGGAAGGCCAGATCGTGCGCGTAAAGGTGCTGGAAGTGGACGACAAGGGCCGTATGAAGCTGAGCATGAAAGCTTTGCTGGCTGCACCGGAAGCGTCTCCCGCTAACCAGTAATTTATCGGTATAAAATCAGCATAATAAAAAAGCCCCGCCAAAATGGCGGGGCTTTTTTTATGGCCAGGCAGTGATTACTTGGCTACTTGCCTCTCCCGTATCTCATCCAGGGTCTTGCAGTCGATACACAGCGTGGCGGTAGGCCTTGCTTCGAGCCGGCTTAAGCCGATCTCGACACCGCAATTATCGCAGTAGCCATATTCGCCCGCATCGATCTTGGCGAGCATTTCATTGATCTTCTTGATCAATTTGCGCTCGCGGTCGCGGTTGCGCAACTCCAGCCCCATGTCCGATTCCTGCGTGGCGCGGTCATTCGGGTCGGCAAATACCGTCGCTTCATCCTGCATGGTGTGTACGGTGCGATCGATATCCTTGCCCAGTCCGGCCTTGATTTCATTCATGATATGGCGGAAATGGTCGAGCTGTCTGGGGTTCATGTAAGCCTCGCCCTTCTTGGCTTTGTAGGGGGCGACGGTTTTGTGTGACTGTTCCGGCATTGCACTTCTCCAACGGGATAAAAATTAAAGTCCGCTTTAATACCAGAAAGCGGCTTGCAGGGCAACTATAAACTTTGCCCCAGCAACAGAAACAGGCTCGGGCGTTTGTTAAGTAGCGGGATAGGCTGAGATTTCCACTGTGCGATAGGGAACGTCCGGATTTGTTCGCCAGGCAAAGTGATGTCGGTGGCAACGCACAGTAACGTTTCCGGGCGACATTGGGCGAGCAGCGCACTGAACATCTTTTCATTGCGGTACGGGGTTTCGATGAACAACTGGGTTTGGTTGCGCCTGATGGATTCTGCTTCCAGCGTCGTGATCGCCTTCTTCCGTTCCGTCTCCGCTATAGGCAAGTAACCGTGAAAAGCAAAGCGCTGGCCATTCAGGCCGGAAGCCATCAATGCCAGCAAAATTGACGAGGGACCAACCAGAGGCACGACGCGGATGCCGTTGCGGTGTGCCAGATTGACCAAGGCGGCACCGGGGTCGGCGATGCCCGGACACCCCGCTTCGGAAATGATGCCGACATCATGCCCGGCTAACAGCGGAGCCAGCAGTTCAGGTAACTCATTGGCGGCAGTGTGTTCGTTTAAAGTGGCAAAGTGCAAAGCCTGGATCGGTTGTTCAGGTTTCAGTGCGGAAAGGAACTGTCGTGCGGTCTTGGGTTGCTCTACCACGAAATGACCCAGTTTGCGTGCCACCTCGATGACGTGCTGTGGCAATACCCATTCGGGGAAAGTATCGCCCAGCGTGCAGGGGATCAGGAATAGCGTGCCAAGCTTGATTGTCATGGTCAGAACAATTGAACGCTTTCGCGGCGCAGCATCTGGATCAGTAAAATCAGCGGCAGACCGATCAGCGCGTTCGGGTCGTCACCGGTCATTTTGCTGATCAGCGCGATACCCAGCCCTTCGGATTTCGCGCTTCCTGCGCAGTGATAAGGTTGTTCCTTGCGCAGATAGCCTTCGATCTCGGCATCGCTGATGTCGTGCAGGGTGACGAAGTTTTCCGCAACCTCGGTTTGCATATTGCCGGTTTTACTGTTCAATAAAGCCAGTGCGGTATAAAAGTGCGTGGTCTTGCCGCGCATGGCGCGCAGCTGCTTGACTGCATTGTCGTGGGTGAGCGGTTTGCCAAGTTGCAGTTCTCCCAGCAGGGCGACCTGGTCGGAACCGATGATCAATGCGTCGGGATAATTCCCGGCCACGGCACGGGCTTTTTCCTGCGCGAGCCGCACTGAGGTACCGCGCGCAGACTCATTCGGTAACGGTGTTTCATCCACATTGGGTGCAGCGGTCTCAAAAGGCAGTTGAAGCCGTTTGAGGAGTTCGCTGCGGTAAATGGAGCTGGAGGCAAGGACAAGCAACTGAGAATTCAACAATATTCCTTAGGATTTTTGACAGGAGGCGGCGAAAAATATATCATGCGCGCCTCATGTACGCACGGCCTTTCATCAATAGCCTGGATTTTGCCAGAAATGGCCGGGAAATCAGCGGTGAAGTGCCGGTCGCCGAACTGCCTCGTATGCTGGATATGCTGGAAACCCCCCACGGGATTTTGAGCTACACAGTGCAAGGCGGTGTGGATAAGCAAGGCACACATTTTCTGGATGTAAACGTGGTTGGGCAATGCCGCTTGCGTTGCCAGCGCTGCCTGAACGGCATGGATTATCCGGTGCAGCTTGATACGCGCTTGTTGTTGCGCGATCAGGCCAGCATGGACGTGCTGGACAGCAAAGTTGCAGGCGGAGAGGACGAAGAGTTCGACAGCATTTTGGCAGATCCGCACTTGGATGTGCTGGATCTGCTGGAAGAAGAGATTTTGTTAAGCCTGCCGATCGCACCCAAACATGAGATTGGAGCTTGTCAGGCGGCAGATGGCGAGAACAGGCATGAAGAGCTTCATCCTTTTGCGGTTCTGGCGAAATTGAAGAGTCATTAAATCAAAATAGTTTTTTAGGAGTAGTCATCATGGCAGTTCAGCAGAATAAAAAGTCCCCATCCAAGCGCGGCATGCACCGTGCCCACGATTTTTTGACCAACCCGGCGACGGCGATAGAGCCAACCACGGGCGAGACACACTTGCGTCACCATATCAGCCCTACCGGCTTTTACCGTGGCAAGAAGGTAGTCAAGACCAAGGGCGAGTAAACCTTCAAGCAGCGCAGCCGATCATCAAGGTCGGCTGCGTTTTCTTTTTGTTAGTCTTGCTGAGGATTGCTTAGTGGAT
>DHIV01000020.1 GCA_002403995.1 Gallionella sp. UBA4737
ATCGGCGCTATACACGGTTTCCTTTGCGGATTCAGTCAGCAGATTTTTCATCTTCATCTTGACCACGGAACCGTTACGTCCGGAACGGCTGTATTCGGCCCTGAGCACGACCATAGGATCGGTGCCCACCATGATGACGTTGCCTGCGCGTAATTCTTGTGCTGTTTTCATATTTGCTACCCTTCAATTTTCAAGGCGCGCATTCTACCGATTTCCCGTGAAAAATCCAGTATATTCAACGCCAGATTGTTTTCGCTCAATTGCTGTGCCCAAAGCTGCGCATGGCGTTCAAGCTCGCCACGCGCCGCAATAAAGGCAGGCCACCACTGCCCTGCCCCGTTTTCCATGCTCCACGCCTTCCACATGCCATGCATCGCCTCGTTTGCGGACTGGCCAAGCTTCTCGCCGTACAACATGAGGAAAGCTTCGAGTTTTTTCAAGTGCACCGCGTCATGCTGCGGATAGATTTGCCAGATGAAGGGCTTGCCCGCCCACTGCGCCCTTACGAAGGAATCCTCGCCGCGGACAAAATTGACATCGCATGCCCACAGAAGTTCATCGTAACGCTCCTGCTCGACGAACGGCAACACGCGCACCTGCAGATTGCCGCGCGAATAGGGCTTGCCCACGCCAGGGGAAGTATCGCCGAAATACTGGCCGACTTGCGGCAGGATGCGCCCTTCCGGCACCAGGCACAGTATGGGCTGCACACTTGCCGCCCACGCATCGAACAAACCGGGCAGCGCGGCATTTTCATATCCGAACAGCGATATCTTCTGCGTCTTCGCTGACGGTATATCCAGACCGATGGACTGCCAATAAGCACGCTGTTGGGCTGTATCGTTCCGGAATGCATCGCGCCGCGCCAGTAGATCGCGCTCCAACAGCAAACCGCCGGTCTGCCTGGTGAAACCCGGAAAGAAAAAATACCTGGTCAGCGGCAGGCTCGGATGCGGCGAAGGCAGTTTGTGATGGCTCTCGACCCAATCTTCGGCGCTCAGGTATTCGAGATTGATCCAGATCGGTTGCGGCCTCTGTGCCGCCATCGCTTCGAGGTAACTTTGCGGCAACTTGCAGGCAAACGCTTCGATCACCAGATCGGCGAGCTGCACTTCGGGAAAGTCTTTGCTCCAATAGCACACTTCCACACCGCGACACTTTTGCTTCTCCAATGCGGCATCCGCATCCGGGCACAGCTTGGCAAAGCTGTTCAAGTCGTCCACCCACAATCTCACCGCAATGCCATGCTCGTTCGCCAGTTGCCGCGCCAGCCGCCAGCACACGCCAATGTCGCCGTAGTTGTCGATGACGTTGCAGAAGATATCGCAACGGGTGGTTATTTTTTTCAATTAAAATTGTACCGATAATTCAACACCAATACAGGGGCGGCCACCTTTAGTAGCATACCCTCTGCTACATACCGGTAGTCACCTGGCCGCCCGTGCCGAAGGAAGTATCAAGGCTGCCATCGCTGTTGAGGCGCGCCAGCGCAAAATCATAACCATTCACATCGTCTTTGTAGGAGCTCCCCGCCAGCACGATCTTGTTGTCGGACTGGACAGCGCTATCGTGGACAACGCTGTCGTTGCTCCAGTAGACCGAACCGGTCGTCAGTATCGCTCCCCCGGAAGCGAAGCTCGTATCCGGACTGCCGTTGCTGTTGTAACGGGCGAGGACAAATAGATACTGAGAATACCCTGCGGCCACGATCTTGCCGCTAAGCGGATCCGGCACGACTTTGGCAGACGACAGCGGGTAAAGACTCATTGCGGTTGTGATTGCCGACCCGTTGCTAGCGAAGGCAGTGTCGAAACTGCCGTCGCCGTTGTACCGCGTCAGCGCAAGATCGTAGCTGCCCGCACCATTATTGTATGAACTGCCCGCAGCCAGGATTTGACCATCGGGCTGGATCGCCACACCGGAAGTCTGTTCATAGTAAGGATTTGTGGTAACCATGCCGTGACCGCCTCCGAAGGTCGTATCCAGACTGCCGTCACTGTTGCAGCGGATGAGAGCGGAACCACCTGCAGCGACGATCTTGCCGTCGGCCTGGATGGCAACGCTCGAGGCGCCCCCACCCATGACGCCGCCCATTGCGAATACCTTGCCGCTACCGAAACCGAATGTGGCATCGAGCATGCCGTTGCTGTCGTACCGCGCCAGTGCAAAATCATATCCGTAGCCTGTGTAGGAATATCCTGCAGCCACGATCTTGCCGTCACTCTGGATAGCAAGGGCTGAAGCGCCGCCACCCATGTCTGTCAGCAACACTCCACCAGCCCCAAAGGTCGTATCAAGGCTCCCATCGCTGTTGTAGCGTGACAATACAAAATTATTAGGGCTGATGTAGGAATATCCGGCGGCCACGATCTTGCCGTCACTCTGGATGGCAACGGCTCTGGCACCGGCACCGATAATTGTCAGCACCTTTCCGCCTGCCCCAAAGCTCGTATCAAGGCTCCCGTTGCTGTTGTATCGCACCAAGGCAAAAGACCAGCCGTTGTTGCCGCTATATGAATCCCCTGCGGCTATGACCTTGCCGTCGCTTTGAATGGCGACGGCAAAAGCATGGTCATCAGATGCCGTGTCGCCCCCACCGCCACAACCAGACAAAGATACCAAGACAAGCATGGTCAGCACGATAGGCACGAGTTGAACAAACGGGTTACGCATATTTATTTTCATGGCACCATTGCTGACAAGTTTCCTTTGCTGGAGTTTCATCGCCATATTTCATTCTGCATGCAATGCCTCGACCGGATCCAGCCGCGCCGCGCGCATCGCCGGAGTGACGCCCGCCGCGAGGCCGATGCTGATCGCAGTCAGTTCCGCGACGATGGCGAACAGCCAGGGTGTATGCACCGGCAGCGCGGGAAAGATCAGGTGCAGGCCTTGCGCGATGCCGACTCCCATCGCCAATCCGGTCAAGCCGCCCAGCGCGGACAGCAGCATCGCCTCGCCCAGGAACAAAGTCATCACCTGCCTTTCCTGCGCGCCCAGCGCTCGCAGCAGGCCGATCTCGGCGGTGCGTTCGGTGACGGCCATGGTCATGATGGTGAGGATGCCCACCGCGCCGACCAGCAGCGAGATGCCGCCCAGTGCGCCGACGGCAAAGGTGAGCACATCCAGTACCGAGCTCAATACCTCGAGCGACTGCTCCTGCGAGATGATGGTGAAATCCTCGCGCCCGTGCCGTTCTTTCAACCGATCGGTGATGGAACGTATCACCACATCCACATCGGCACTGGCGCGATAGCTCACCTGCATCTCTATCAACCCGGGCCGGTTGAGCAGTTCCATCGCGCGCGCCGCCGGGATGAACACAGTGTCGTCAAGGTCCAGTCCCAGCACCTGCCCTCTCGGTTCCATCACGCCGATCACGCGAAAGCGCTGCCCGCCGACACGAAGATAACTGCCGAGCGGATTCTGTCCCGCGTACAGTTCCTGGCTCACCTTGGAGCCGAGCACGACCAGCGCGCGTGCCTGCTCGTTGTCCTCGTCGGGCCAGAAAGTGCCGCTCTGCACCTTCATCGTGAACGCCCTGGCAAAGTCGCGCCCTTCGCCAAATATCGTGATGCGCCTCGTCTTGCCATTGACGCGCGCTTCGGCATTGCCCATTACGCTGGGGTTGACGTTCTCGACATAGGGCAGGTGGCGCAGCGCATCCGCATCGTCCAGCGACAGCTGCCTGACCGAGCCGATCACGCCGACGTTGCCGCCATGGGTCTGGGTCTTGCCAGGCTGGACCGTGATGATGTTGGTGCCGAACTGCGAGAACTCCGCCAGCACGAATTGATGCAGGCCTTCGCCGATGGAAGTCAGCAGGATCACCGCCGTGATGCCGATCGCGATGCCCAGCCCGGTCAGGAAGCTGCGCATCCGGTAGGTGAGGAAGCTGGAAGTGGTCAGTTTGACGAGGTCGGGAAACAACATCTTCGTTATCTTCCCGCCAGAGCAGCGACCGGATCAAGCTGGGCTGCGCGACGCGCGGGCCACACGCTGAACAGGATGCCGGTTCCCAGCGCGGTGACGCAGGCCGCGAGCACCGCCCACCAAGGCGGGCTGACCGGCAGGGTGGGATAGATCTGCCCGATGATGATACTGCCCGCATAGCCCAGCACCAGCCCCACGACACTGCCGATGCCGGACAGCAACACCGCTTCGGCAAAAAACAAGGCGCGTATCTGTTTGCCCGGCGCGCCCAGCGCCTTGAGCAGGCCGATCTCCTTGACGCGCTGCGCCACGGCGATCAGCATCAC
>DHIV01000106.1:0-25736 GCA_002403995.1 Gallionella sp. UBA4737
GCATCGACCGGTTGAGTCCGCAGCACGTAGCTGCCCTTCACGAAGGACTGCTGGGGAAACTAACTATCCGATGATATGCACGCGGTCCCGCCCGCTGCGCTTGGCGGAGGACAATTCCTGATTTGCCAGTTCGATAAGCAACTCTTCCGTGGCATCCCGATTCGGCATGCGGTGAATGCCGCCGATGCTGATGGTGACCACTCCATGCGGGGAATCGCCGTGCGGGATATTGAGTGCGCGAACTTGCTCGCAAAGTTTTTGCGCATGATCACGCAAAGCCTCGATGCCGGTGGAAAATGACACGACGGCGAATTCCTCGCCGCCATAACGCGCTACGCAATCCGACGTGCGTATGAATGATTTTGCGATGCAATCACCCACCCTGCGCAAACACTCATCCCCCGCTGAATGTCCGTAACGCTCATTGAACAGCTTGAATTGGTCCAGATCTATCATCAGCACCGATATCCCGCTGTGTATGCGTTGCGCAACATGCAACAAATCAACAAATCGTTCGTCGAAGTGGCGGCGATTGCTAATCCCTATCAACGGATCGATATAGCTCGAGGCTTCCGGTTGTTGTCCCGACTGGCCTCTGTCCGCCATGTCCTTCATGATTCCGATGAAATGGGTGAGAGTTCCTTGCGCATTATGCATTGGAGAAATTCTGAGCTTTCCCCAGAACATTGAGCCATCCTTGCGGTAATTGCGCAACGTGACATCACAACCCTCGCCGTTTGCCATAGCGGCGAGCATTACGGCAATTTCAGGCTGACCGGTATCGGTCCCCTGCAGGATGCGATAATTCCCGGCCATGGCTTCGCCAGAGCTATAGCCGGTTAATTTTTCAAAGCCTTCATTGACATAGATCAGCGGAAGATCCTGTTGCTGTGCATCAATGATGGCAATGCCTTCGCGCGCCTCGCTCACGACTTTGGACAGCAAGTCTTGATACGCTTGCGCGCCGGAATTCATGACCTTCCCTGAATTTTCCTGGTCTCGTTCAGATTCTTTTCCAATTGTTCCATCGGCAATAACCCGGGGGATTGTATGCCGCTGCCAAATATCAGATTCGGCGTGCCGTTGACGTGGAGTTTTTGGCCCAAGGCCTTGACCTTTTCAGTTTGGGGGGTATCGCAAACTGCTTTCGCAGGCGCTATGTTGCTCAACATCCAATCGTCCCATGCCTTGATCGGATTACCGGAACAGAGCACATTGCGCACGATTTCATCCGAACCCGGAAAAATCGGGTACATGAAGAAATACAGCGTGACATCGGTGACCCCGCTCAACTCCTTTTCCAGTCGCCGGCAAAAGGTGCAGTTCGGGTCGGTGAAGATGGCCAGCTTGCGTTTTCCGTTCCCCTTCACCTTTTTCACCGCAAGCTCGAGCGGCAACTTGTCGAAATCGATCGCGAATAACACTTTGCGCCGTTCCTCGCTCAGATCGCGGCGGTTTTTTGCATCGATCACATTCCCTTCGAACAGATATTCCCCCTGCGCATCGGTGTACAAAAGCTGATCGTCAATGATGACCTCATAAAGCCCCGCATAGGGCGTTTTGACGATATGCTCGAGCTTGCCTATGCCGGGGAATTTACTTTGCAGCGACTTGCGGATTTCGTTCTCTCCGGCGTGCGCGGAAGACCACAGGATGAACAGAAGCAGAGTGATTAGTATTTTCATTGGGTGTTCTCTTTAAAGTAATTCAGTTCATTTAATTCAGGGCGTGTTGCATCAACAATTTTTTCAGCGGGATGATGCGATTGGTGACATTCAGCCCCAGATTGCGCACTGCGCGCAACACCGGAACCTCGTTATTGAACAAATGTTTCAGCCCGTAAGTCGTTGCCTGCATGGTATAGATGTCTTCCTTGCGTTTTCGTTCATAACGGCGCAGCAATTGTGCATCACCGCAGTCGCTTTGCGCGCCGCGCTCCAGGAGTATTTGCGCCAGCTGGCGCGCATCGCGAAAGCCGGTATTCACACCCTGCCCCGCCAGCGGGTGCATATTGTGTGCGGCATCGCCGATCAATGCGACGCGCGGCGCGCTGATCTGCGGCAATACCAGCAGGCGCAGCGGGAAAGCGGCGGGCGGCGTGATGAGTTTCAGTTCACCCAGCGTTTGCCGTGAAGCGGCAGCAACTCGCGCGCATAGCTCGTCTTGCGGCATCGCCAGCAGCCGCGCTGAATGCTCGATGCTGACCGACCACACCATCGAGACCCGGTTACCGGGCAGCGGCAACAGCGCAAGTATGCCGTCCGGCTGGAACCATTGATAGGCAATACCGCGATGCGGCAGTTCGACGGAAAAGTTTGCCACCACCCCGTGCTGCTGGTAGTCCACAGGCGCGGCACTGATGCCCGCCTGACTGCGCACCCATGAATCGCGCCCGTCCGCGCCCACGATGAGTTTGGCGCTCAGAGTACGGCCATCTTCCAGCGTAAGCGTGGCTGCATCCTTGTCAAATTCAAGCGCGCCGCAACGCGCCGGATAAAGCAGGGTCAAGTTTTCCTGCTGCTGCAACACCTGCCACAGCGCGTGCTGCAACGCGCGGTTTTCCAGTATGCACGCCAATTCCGCAACGCCCATCTGATAGGCGCTGAATTCCAGTTCCGCTCCGGTGTCGCCGAACACGCGCATCGCTTCGACGGGCGCGATGCGACCGGCATCCAGCAAAGACCATGCACCGGATTTCTCGAGGAAACTGCGGCTGCCCGGGCTGATCGCGTAAATGCGGCTATCCCAATCCTCAGCGCTGGCCGGCGCGTTGTCCCGCATTAGCGAGGACTGACTTTCCACCATTGCCAGCGACAGCCCGCTGTATTTTAGTGCTGCGGCAAGGCTGGCTCCCACCAACCCCCCGCCTATGATCACGACATCGAATTCCATACAGAGAATCATAGCATGCCGCCAAGTTTCATTTATAATCCCTCCCCCTCGCGGAAAACTCCGTGGCAGAAAAACAAGATGCGCATCGGCCCCTATCAACTGAAGAATAATCTGATCGTTGCCCCCATGGCGGGGGTGACGGATCGCCCTTTCCGCATGCTGTGCAAACGCATGGGAGCGGGCATGGCGGTGAGCGAGATGGTGTCCTCCAATTCGCTGCTGTACGGTTCGGAAAAGACCATGCGGCGCGCCAACCATGAAGGCGAGGTCGATCCGATCTCGGTGCAGATCGTCGGTGCCGACCCCAAAATGCTGGCGCAGGCCGCGCAATACAACGTGGATAACGGCGCGCAGATCATCGACATCAACATGGGCTGCCCGGCGAAGAAGATCTGCAACGTGATGGCCGGTTCCGCGCTGTTGCAGAACGAACCGCTGGTGGCGACCTTGCTGGAAGCGGTGGTCGGCGCGGTGAATGTGCCCGTTACGCTCAAGATACGCACCGGCTGGGACAAACAGAACCGCAATGCGATCCGCATCGCCAGGATCGCCGAAGCATCCGGCATCCAGGCCCTCGCGATACACGGACGCACCCGCGCCTGCGCCTACACCGGCGACGCCGAATACGACACCATTGCCGCGGTCAAGGCCAGCGTGAGCATTCCGATCATCGCCAACGGCGACATCACCACACCGGAAAAAGTCAAATACGTGCTGGAACAAACCGGCGCGGATGCGGTGATGATAGGCCGCGCGGCACAGGGCCGCCCGTGGCTGTTCCGCGAGATCGAGCACTTTCTCGGTACTGGCCAACACCTGCCCGCGCCGCAAGTCGGCGAGATCCATCGCGTGCTGGTAGCGCATGTGCATGAGCTGTACGGTTTCTACGGCGAACACACCGGTTTGCGCGTGGCGCGCAAGCACATCTCCTGGTACACCAAGGGGCTGGCCGGTTCGGCTCACTTCAGGCATCACATGAATCAACTGGAAAACCCTGCGGAGCAGTTGGCGGCAGTGGATGAATTTTTTGCGGATCAGGCGCAGCGCGGAACACAACTGCATTACATCGAGGAACTGGCGGCATGAGCGATGGCGTGGTCAACGAGAATGAGATGGCGCGCCATGTGCGCAAGGCGCTCAAGGAATATTTCAAGGATCTCGACGGCGAAGACCCGTGCTGCGAGATGTACGACATGGTGATGAACTGCGTCGAGAAGCCGCTGCTCGAGATGGTGCTGGAACACGTCGGCGGCAATCAGACGCGCGCGGCGGATATGCTGGGCATCAATCGCAACACCCTGCGCAAAAAGATGCAGCAGCACGGCCTCGTCTAGAGACGCTCGCGCGGTCCCGAAACAAAGGCTTCACATGCTCCCACCCCCAATTTATTTTTCATTGGAACCATCATGGCAGCAATCAAACAGGCACTCATCAGCGTGTCGGACAAGTCCGGCATTCTCGAATTCGCACAGGGATTGGACCAGCAGGGCGTAAAGATCCTCTCCACCGGCGGCACTGCAAAGCTGCTCGCCGACAACGGCATCCCGGTCACCGAAGTGGCCGACTACACCGGCTTCCCGGAGATGCTCGATGGCCGCGTGAAGACGCTGCAACCTAAAGTCCACGCGGGCATCCTGGCACGGCGCGATCTGCCGGAGCACGTCGCCACACTGCAGAAACACGGCATCCCGACCATCGATCTGGTGGTGGTGAACCTGTATCCGTTTGCCGCTACCGTCGCCAAGCCCGACTGCACGCTGGAAGACGCCATCGAGAACATCGACATAGGCGGGCCGACGATGGTGCGCGCGGCGGCGAAGAACCACGGCCACGTCGCCATCGTCACCGACCCGGCCGACTACGCCGATGTGCTGGCCGAGATGCAGACCAACAACGGCTCGGTGAGTGACGCGACGCGTTTCGACCTGGCGAAGAAGGCGTTCTCGCACACCGCCGCTTACGATTCCGCGATCAGCAACTATCTCACCGCGATCAATGCGGATGGGACAAAGAGCACGTTCCCGGCGCAGATCAATTTCAATTTTGCCAAGGTGCAGGACATGCGCTACGGCGAGAACCCGCACCAGAGCGCCGCGTTCTACCGCGACCTCGTTCCGGTACCGGGCGGCATCGCCGATTACACCCAGTTGCAGGGCAAGGAACTGTCCTACAACAACATCGGCGATGCCGATGCGGCCTGGGAGCTGGTCAAGACTTTCGATCAACCCGCCTGCGTGATCGTCAAGCATGCCAACCCGTGCGGCGTGGCGATCGCCGACACACCATTGAATGCATACAAGCTGGCCTATGCGACCGATACCACTTCCGCGTTCGGCGGCATCATCGCCTTCAACCGCGAGCTGGATGCCGAGAGTGCCGTGCAGATCACCGCCAACCAGTTCGTCGAGCTCATCATCGCTCCGTCCGCAAGCGACGCCGCACTCAAGGTAACCGCAGCGAAGCAGAATGTGCGCGTGCTCACCCTGCCGTTGTCCAATGCGCACAACCAGTTCGACTTCAAGCGCGTCAATGGCGGCCTGCTGGTGCAGACTCCGGATGCGCTGAATGTGCAGGCAGCACAACTCAAAGTGGTGACCAAGGTACAGCCCGGCAAGGAACAACTGCAGGACCTGCTGTTTGCCTGGCGCGTGGCGAAATATGTGAAATCCAACGCCATCGTGTTCTGCAAGAATGGCCAGACGCTGGGCGTGGGCGCGGGGCAGATGAGCCGCGTGGACAGCACGCGCATCGCCAGCATCAAGGCGCAGAACGCGGGTCTGAGCCTGGCGGGTTCGGTGGTGTCATCCGATGCCTTCTTCCCGTTCCGCGACGGCATCGATGTGCTGGCAGAAGCGGGCGCAAAAGCCGTGATCCAGCCCGGCGGCTCGATGCGTGACGAGGAAGTGATCACGGCGGCGAATGAACACGGGATTGCGATGGTTTTCACCGGCTACCGTCACTTTCGGCATTAAACATGTAGGGTGGGCTCTGCCCACCATGTCGGGCAGAGCCCGACCTGCGGCTACGCAATACTCCGCAAGAATATAAAAATGGTGGGCAACAAATTGCCCATCCTACGTTGAGGATGTTATGAAAATTCTGGTTATCGGTTCCGGCGGACGCGAGCACGCGCTGTCCTGGCGTTTGGCGCAAGGCGCCAAGGTGCAGAAGGTATATGTCGCGCCGGGCAATGCGGGCACAGCGCTGGAAGACGGCGTGGAGAATGTAGCCGTCACCGCGATTCCCGAGCTGATAGCATTCGCGCAACGCGAAGACATCTACATGACCGTGGTCGGGCCGGAAGCGCCACTGGCTGCGGGTATCGTGGATGCCTTTCGTGCCGAGGGACTCAAGATCTTCGGCCCGACCAAGGCGGCGGCGCAACTCGAATCCTCCAAGAATTTCGCCAAGCGTTTCATGGTGCGCCACAACATCCCCACCGCATTCTTCGAGACCTTCAGCGACATCGAGGCGGCACGCGCCTATGTCGAGAAACACGGTGCACCCATCGTGATCAAGGCCGATGGGCTGGCGGCAGGCAAAGGCGTGGTGGTCGCGATGAGCAAGGATGAAGCGTTTGCCGCGATAGACATGATGCTTGCCCAAAATAAATCTTCTGGCAACAAACTTGGAGATGCCGGCGCGCGCGTGGTGATCGAGGAATTCCTTGCCGGCGAAGAGGCCAGCTTCATCGTGATGGTGGACGGCAAGAATGTGCTGGCGATGGCCACCAGCCAGGATCACAAACGTTTATTGGATGGCGACAACGGCCCCAACACCGGCGGCATGGGCGCGTATTCGCCCGCGCCGGTGGTTACGCCCCAGCTTCATGCGCGCGTGTTGCGCGAGGTGATCCAGCCGGTGGTGCGCGGCATGGAACAGGAAGGGATCACCTACACCGGCTTCCTTTACGCCGGGCTGATGATAGACGCGCAAGGCAATGCCAAGGTGCTTGAATTCAACTGCCGCATGGGCGACCCGGAAACCCAGCCCATCATGCTGCGCCTGAAAAGCAATTTCGCGGAGATCGTCGAGCACGCCATCAACGGCACGCTGGACCAGGTTGAAGTGGAATGGGACAGACGCACCGCGCTCGGCGTGGTGATGGCCGCCGCCAATTACCCGGACACGCCGCGCAAGGGCGATGTCATCACCGGCCTGCCCAGGAAACTCGAAGACGCGCATGTGTTCCATGCCGGCACCGCGATGCAGGATGGGCAAGTGGTCACCAACGGCGGGCGGGTACTGTGCGCCACCGCGCTGGGCACGATGGTGAAGGTGGCGCAGAAGCGCGCCTATGAGATCGCCGACACCATTCATTTCGACGGCTGCCAGATGAGGCGTGACATCGGATACCGTGCGATCGGTGCCAGCAGGAAGTAATTGTTCCGGCACAGCGCATCGTATCGCCGCATCGCAGCGCACCTCAGACGCGGCGGCCTGATCGCCTATCCCACCGAATCCTGCTATGGGCTGGGCTGCGATCCCGGCAACCGCGTCGCGGTGCAACGCCTGCTCAGACTCAAGCAACGCCCGCAGCACAAAGGCTTGATCCTGATCGCGGCGAATTACCGGCAAGTGGCACGCTACCTGCAACCGATCACGCCAGCCCAACAACAGCAACTCAAAACTGCGGGCGCGCAGGCGATCACTTATCTGATGCCGGCCCTGCATTCCGCGCCGCGCTGGTTGCGCGGCAGCCATGACACGCTGGCAGTGCGATTGACTGCGCACAAAAAATCGGCACAACTTTGCCGGGGCGTGAACAGCGCACTGGTCTCGACCAGCGCCAATCGCAGCGGCCAGCGTCCCGCCAGGACTTATGCGCAATGCCGGCGTTTGTTCGGGCACGAAGTGTGGGTGCTGCCGGGACGCGTGGGCAAGCGCAAGACTCCTTCGACCATAAGCAGGTGGGCTGATGGTAAAATCATACGCAGTTAAATCATTACGAAATTAATCGGCATTGGAGGAAAGCATGAGTGGTTTCGATTCCACAGCGGTAAGGGAGTATCTGCTCGAACTGCAAGAACTCATCGTCGAACGTCTGGAGCAAGTGGACGGCAAAAAATTCCGCCGCGACAACTGGGACAGGCCGGAAGGTGGCGGCGGCATAAGCTGCATCCTCGAGGAAGGCAATGTGCTGGAACGCGGCGGTGTGGCGTTTTCACATGTGACGGGTGACAAGTTGCCGCTTTCCGCCACCGCGCATCGTCCAGAACTGGCCGGCCGCCGCTGGGAGGCGATGGGCGTGTCGCTGGTGTTTCATCCGCGCAACCCTTATGCACCCACGGTACACATGAACGTGCGCATGTTTGTCGCGATGAAGGACGGCACCGCTCCGGTGTTCTGGTTCGGCGGCGGCATGGACCTGACGCCGTATTACGGTTTCAAGGAAGATGCGGTGCATTTCCATCAGGCCTGCAAGAATGCACTCGCGCCGTTCGGTACGGACCTGCATGCAAAATACAAGAAATGGTGCGATGAATATTTCTTCATCAAGCATCGCAACGAGCCGCGTGGCGTGGGCGGCATCTTTTTCGACGACCTGAGCGTGCCGGATTTCGACGCCGCATTCGCCGTTCAACAAAGCGTCGGCGACCATTTACTGTCCGCCTATGTGCCTATCCTGGAACGCCGCAAGGACACGCCTTACGGCGAACGCGAGCGCGACTTCCAACTCTACCGGCGCGGCCGCTATGTGGAATTCAATCTGGTGATCGACCGGGGCACCATCTTCGGCCTGCAAACCAACGGCCGCACCGAGTCCATCCTGCTGTCCATGCCGCCGCTGGTGAAATGGCGCTATGACTGGCATCCGGAAAAGGGCACGCCGGAAGCGAAACTTTATGAAAATTTCCTGGTTCCAAAGGATTGGGTTTGATAACCCGGCGTACCAGGTACCAGGAGGCTACATGCAATCAAAAGATCATTGGGAAAAGGTTTACACGAGCAAGGCAACCGATGCGGTGAGTTGGTTCCAACCGCATGCCGACATTTCTGTTGGCCTGATCAAGGCCACCGGCGTCTGCCGCGACGCCTCCATTATTGACGTGGGTGGCGGGGCATCGACTCTGGTTGATGATCTGCTGGCAGCCGGATATACCAATTTATCGGTACTTGACCTTTCCGCTGCCGCGCTTGCTGCAGCACGCAACCGCTTGGGCGAAAAGGCATCGAGCGTCCAGTGGATCGAAGCGAATATTACAAAAGCGAACCCGCCCTATCATCAGTTTGATATCTGGCATGACCGTGCTGTGTTCCATTTTCTTACCTCGGCGGAAGATCGCGCGGCCTATGTGCAAGCCGTGTTTTGTGCGGTCAAACCCGGCGGTCACGTCATCGTCGCCACCTTCGCCGAAGACGGTCCCGAACAATGCAGCGGTTTGCCGGTCATGCGTTATCGCGCGGATGAATTGCATGCCGAGTTTGGCGAGGCTTTTTCGCTGCTGAAGCATGAGAAGGAAGCACATCACACTCCCTCCGGGACAGTACAGCAATTTGTTTACTGCTATTGCCGCAGGATCAGCTCCTGAGGCTGGCCTGCCGCAAGCAAGGCACGCGCTTGATCTGGAAAAACAGTTAACCGGAAAGAGCACAGCGTACAGACAAGATAAATAATTTGTTCCCATATCCTGTGCCCATGGGTCCGATTTTTTGGTGAATGACATGCAGCTACTCGAACAAGTCGCGATTTTCCTGCTCACCGCCGTGCTCATCGTGCCGATTTTTCAGCGCCTGAAACTCGGCGCCGTGCTTGGCTATCTGGCGGCAGGCATGATCATCGGTCCCTGGGGCCTGGGCGTCATAGGCGCGGTCGAATCCACCCTGCAATTTTCCGAATTCGGTGTCGTGCTGTTGCTGTTTCTGATCGGCCTTGAACTGGAACCGCGGCGGTTATGGACTCTGCGCAATTCGGTTTTCGGACTGGGCGGCGCGCAAGTGGCGGCGACGGGACTGGTGATCGGAGCGCTTGCCCTGGCGGCCGGATTTGCCTGGCAGGCGGCGCTGATAATCGGCCTGGGTTGTGCCATGTCATCCACTGCATTGGTCATGTCCTCTTTGGCTGAGCGCGGGCAACTGTTGACCCGCTATGGACGGGAGTCTTTTGCAATACTGTTGTTTCAGGATCTCGCAGTCATCCCGTTGCTGGCGATATTGCCGTTGTTGGCTGCCGTGCAAGGACATGATGGAAACCGATGGTTGGCTACAGCCAAAGGAATTGCCGTCATCACCGTGTTCATCGCCGGCAGCAGGCTGCTTGTCCGGCCCGCGCTCAAATTCATCGCCCGCAACCGGAGCCGTGAGGTCTTTACCGCTGCAGCACTGCTGCTGGTGATCGGCACGGCGCTGATCATGGAAAAGATCGGGCTGTCCATGTCGCTGGGCGCCTTTCTGGCCGGCGTTTTGCTGGCGGACTCCGAATTTCGGCACGAGTTGGAAGCGGACATCGAGCCGTTCAAGGGTTTGTTGCTCGGACTGTTTTTCATATCAGTCGGCATGAGCGCCAACCTGACCCTGGTGTGGAGCGAACCGCTCACCCTGTTCGGGCTGGCAGTGGCGATGATGCTGATAAAATTTGCGGTCATGTATGCGATTTCACGCGCCACCGGCGCAACCAACGACACCGCCCAGCGGCTTGCGGTAGCGCTGGCGCAGGGCGGTGAGTTTGCCTTTGTCCTGTTCGCCGCCGCAACCGGCTTGGGTGTCTTTGGCCTGGAGACATCACAATTGCTGGTCATGGCAGTGACCATTTCGCTATTGCTCGCTCCATTGCTCATGGTCGCGCATGACCGCTTGATCACGCGCTGGCTCGATCGCACCAGCATCCCCGAATATGACGTGATAGACGGGCCGGGGAACCCGGTCATCATCGCCGGATTTGGCCGCGTCGGGCAGATCGTTTCGCGCGTGCTGAGGATGTGCGGGATACCATTTACCGCACTGGAGGTGAGCTACCAGCAAGTGGATTTTGTGCGCCGCTTTGGCAGCAAGATCTATTTTGGGGATGCCACCCGTCTCGATTTGCTGATGTCGGCCAAAGCCGGCAACGCCAAACTTTTTGTGCTCGCCATTGATGACGTGGAAGCCTCATTGAAAACCGCTGCGCTGGTCCGCCAGCATTTTCCAGACCTCCCGATACTGGCCCGGGCACGCAACAGAACCCACTTTTTTCAGTTGCGCGATCTGGGTATCAAGATGATTTACCGCGAGACTTTTCTGACCAGCATCGCAGTCGCGCAGCAGGCGTTGCTCAACCTTGGATTCACTGCCGCCGCGGCCGAGCGCGCCGTCGCCCTGTTCAGACAGCATGACGAGGAACTGATAGAGATCCAGCATGCGGTCCATCATGACGAGGCGCAGCTTATCCAGAATGCCCAACTAGCCACGGAGCAGTTGAAATCACTGTTCGAAGCCGATACCCTTAACCTGCTGAACCAGGATTCGGAGGCGGTAAAATCCCAGCCGGGAATATGATCCTGGCAAAGGCGTGGCAGATGCATTTGATTTGCCCTGGCGGGCATGCGCTTTGTGTTGTGTTATGCTCCGTGGGCTTGGATTATTGATGGTTTGCAATGAGGTTCATACTTTACTTTTTGTTGCTGGTCGCCCCTCCTGTGCTGGCGGATCAGGATGCGGATTTTCTTGCTGCACACGATGCCTTTCTCGCCGGCGACACAGCCAAGCTGGGACGATATGCTCAGCGGTTGAAAATGACGCCGCTGGAAGTGTACGCCAGTTATTACCAGTTGCGCCTGGACTTGGAAAACGCCGACACCAAGCCTGTTCCGAGTTCGCTCGAAGCGGCAGTGAAAGCCTTTCTCTCCCGCCCGGAAGATACGCCGATGCTCGACCAGTTGCGTGGAGAGTGGCTTAAACTTCTCGGCAAAAAACAACGATGGGACCTGTTCGATGCCGAATATCCGCGCCTGCTCAACGAAGATACCGAGCTGACTTGCTATGCCCTGCAATCGCTCCGCCGGACCCAGGAGTCGATTGCGCTGCGCAAGGCCCGTCAATTGTGGTTCACCGGCAAGGCGCTGCCGGATAATTGCGGCATGCTGTTTGAAGCGGCACTGTCCGCCGGCATCATCGATGAAAGGGATATTCGTCACCGGCTGCGCCTGGCTTTGGAAACCAACAATGCGTCGCTTGCCATCAAACTGGCCGAACAACTGGATGACAAATACGCGGGCTTCTCTGTGATGATGAAAAGCGCCGCCGCTGATCCGGATCGTTATCTGAAACGGCTGATTCCGGACAATTCCAATCTTGCATACAATCCAGACATGACGGCTGCAAAAGCGCGCATCAATGCAGCGATCGAAGCGCAAGTTTTCGGAATCGAGCCGCCGCCGCCTTTTGCAAACCCCCAATCCTCTCCAAGTGCGATCACCCCCTCCTCATCCCCGGGATGGACTGGATGGGAAAATATTTTGTCACGCCTGAGCTTGGGCAGGAAGGTCGATCCGTCAGCAGCGACAGCGAATGCGGAAATGACGCCCTCTCCAGGGCCATCGGGCGGGCTTGACTCAGCGTGCGAAGGTGCTTGTGTGGATGCCGGTGATGACTATGCAGTTCCGCCGATGGGATGGCATCCGAAATTGACCGGCAAGGGGCAGCGCATGGTCGCGCTGTTTGCGCTGGAACGTTTGGCAAAACAATCCACCGACTTGGCCGCTGCGCGCTGGGCAAAGCTCGCCGGATATTTCCCCGTTAACGAACAGCATTATTTTTATGGGCGCCTGGCTTACCAGGCTGCGCGCAACCTGGATACGCGCGCGCTGCGATGGTACAAGCTTGCGGCTGACACGCCGCTTGACGATAAACAATCGGCATGGCGGGTGCGCGCGGCATTGCGCGCGCAGGATTGGCCCGAAGTGCTGGCAAGCGTAAATGCAATGAGCGAGCAACAGCAGCACGATGCCGCCTGGCAATACTGGAAGGCGCGCGCGCTGCAAGCTTTGGGCAAGACCAGCGAAGCAAGAGAGATATTTGCTCCATTGAGCGGCGATTTTCATTTCTATGGCCAACTGGCAAGCGCTGAACTGGCTGACTCGCCGCTATTGAGCAAGGCAATACCGGTATACAAACCCGGCTGGCAAGCCATCAAGGAAATGTCCGCAGTGCCCGGAGTTCAGCGCACGCTGGCGTTGTATCGCATGGGCATGCGCAGCGAAGCGCTGGAAGAATGGCGTTGGGCGCTGCGCAACTTTAACGATCGCGAATTGCTTACCGCAGCGGAAATCGCCAGACGCAATGAAATGTACGACCGCGCCATCGGTGCGGCGGACAAAACCGTCACCATGCACGATTTCAGCTTGCGCTATCTCGCGCCTTATCGTTCCGAATTGCAGGAACACATCCGCGAACATGGCCTGGACGAGGCGTGGGTGTATGGCCTGATGCGTCAGGAAAGTCGTTTTGCCACCGGGGCAAAGTCCGAAACCGGCGCCTCCGGACTGATGCAGATCATGCCCAACACCGCGCGCTGGGTGGCGAATAAACTGGGATTGAAGAGTTATCGCCATTCGCTGATCCATCAGCTTGATACCAACTTGCGCATCGGTACCTATTACATGAAATCGGTACTTTCCAGGTCCGAAAACAACCCGGTGCTCGCTTCGGCGGCATACAATGCCGGCCCGATCCGGGCGCTTCAGTGGCGCGGCGACAAACCGCTCGAGGGCGCGATTTACGCCGAGACCATCCCGTATGAAGAAACACGCGACTATGTGGAAAAGGTAATGAGCAACACCGTATATTACGCCAACCAGTTCGGTGACCCGCCGCGCTCGCTCAAACAGCGTTTGGGCATCGTTCCGGCCAGGAGTGCGGATAACCAGCAAGCGGCCCCCAGTGTTCCCTGAACCCAAAATCTATTGCGTGGGCGGCGCGGTGCGCGACCGCTTGCTCGGGCTGACCGTCCAGGATCACGACTGGGTAGTGGTGGGCAGCACGCCGGAAGAAATGGTGGCACAAGGCTTTCAGCCGGTAGGCAAGGACTTCCCGGTGTTCCTGCATCCGCAAACCCATGAGGAATACGCGCTGGCGCGCACCGAGCGCAAGACCGCGCGCGGTTATCAGGGATTTGCCGTGTATGCCGCGCCGGATGTCACGCTGGAGCAGGATCTGCTGCGCCGCGATTTCACCATCAACGCGATCGCGCAGGATGCCGACGGCAAACTGATCGATCCGCATAACGGCGCAGCCGATCTGCGCGCGGGCATCCTGCGCCATGTCAGCGCGGCGTTCAGCGAAGACCCGGTGCGGATTTTGCGCGCGGCGCGTTTTGCGGCGCGTTTCGGTTTCACCATCGCACCCGAAACGCTGGCGCTGATGCGCGGCATGGTGAACAGCGGCGAAGTGGACGCGCTGGTGGCTGAACGGGTCTGGCAGGAACTGGCACGCGGCCTGATGGAGAAAAATCCGTCGCGTTTTTTCGAAACCCTGCGCAGTTGCGGCGCGCTGGCAAAGATCATCCCCGAAATCGATGCGCTGTTCGGGGTTCCCCAGCCGGAAAAACATCATCCCGAGATCGATTGCGGCATCCACACCATGCTGGTGGTGGACGATGCCGCGCATCACGACTATCCGCTGGAAGTGCGCTTCGCGGCGCTGACCCATGATCTGGGCAAGGCCACCACGCCGAAGGATATTTTGCCGCGCCACATCGGACATGAGTTGCGCAGTGTGGATCTGCTGCAAGCGTTATGCGAGCGCCTGCGCGTTCCGGGCGAATGCCGCGACCTCGGCTTGCTGGCAGCGCGCTATCACGGCGACATCCATCGCGCCAAGGAATTGCGCGCGGAAACCATCATCAAATTATTTCACTCAGCGGATGCGTGGCGCCGTCCGGAGCGATTCTCCCGTTTGTTGCAGGCATGCGCTTCGGATGCACGCGGGCGCACCGGCCACGAAAATGATGCCTATCCGCAGGAGAATTACTTGTTGCACCTGTTATCCCTCGCGCGCTCGGTGGATGCGGGTGAGATAGCGAAGCAATGCAGCGACAGCACTGCCATTGCTGCCGCAGTGCAGCAGGCGCGCATCCTGGCGATAGAAACATCGGTCGAAAAACAGCGCAGCTGATGTGCATCACAATGTGCTAGAGTTTACCAAACTGACATATTATTTCGGGGAGCAACCATGAAAGGGATTCTCATCGTGGCGGGTTTATCTGGCATGTTGATTCCAGCACTCGCCTCGGCTGAGCTTGATTACAATGCAGTCACTGCCGGTTTTACATCGACAATGAATGGCAATAATGCTGCAAATTTCACTGAACTCAGTCTCGGTTTTACAAAAAGCACGTCCAAAAATGTATACCTGGGTGCTTCCTATGAGGCTGGCAGACAGCCCTCGACCGCAATCGGTGTTGCTGATAAAAAGGTGCACTCAATATCGTTGGGTGCGGGTTTCCATACCCCGCTAAATGACGATGTTGATGCCATCGTTGCCGGCCATATTGTTCAGGGTTCAACCATAACAGCAGGAAACAATGTGAGCGCCAACGGTTATGATATCGGAGCAGGTGTGCGCGCACAGTTCCCAAATGGACTCGAAGGCAGCATTACGGCTGTGCTTGCCAGCACATCGAATGGCACATACTCGACCACAGACACGTACGTCAATACACAATTTGGATTTGATTTTACGCCGGAGATTCAACTGTACGCAGGGATTGATTTATTCAGAGATAACCAAACAATGGATTTTGGTATGCGTTTCTTTTTTTAGCATAAGTGACGCAGCATTTCATTTTGAGTCGTTACCCGGCTCCAGCTTTAGCGGGAACCCCCGGATTCACAGCAAACGCGTCAGGTCGCCCCGGGCAAATCCGCATAGCGGAATCGCCAATTTTTTTCCCAATGCAATCACCTTGAACAACTCACCCATTTCCGCCGGGCTGGTGAGTTTCTGCAATTGCGCCGAGAGCGGCAAATAGTCGCGCAGGATTTCCGGCGAGGTGTCTTGCAACAATCCGGTGATGCCGCAGTTGATCAGGAAGAATGCCTGCGAGGTGTAGCCGACAAGATCCAAACCTGCATCAATGGCGCAATCGGCGATGCCGGTGAAATTCACATGCGCAGTGATGTCCTGCAAACCGGGCAGGAAAAATGGATCGTCGTGCGCATGGTGGCGGTAGTGGCACATCAGCGTGCCGCTTCGGCGTTGCGGGTGGTAGAACTCGCGCGCGCCGAAGCCGTAATCGATGAACAGCATCGCGCCCTGTTCCAGCCGTTGCGCCAAGCTGTTGATCAGGCCGCGCGCGGCGGTGCAGATCTCGCTGACATAATCATCCGGCACGTTGATTTGCCGTGCAGCCTGCAATAGCCCGGTTTCGCCGATGGCGCGTTCCTGCCAGATGAAACCTTGCTCGGCTGATGTCACGCCGCGCTCGGCGATCGCGCTGTCCCGCCAGTGCACCAGATGCACGGGCAATGCATCGAGCACTTCATTGGCGACGATCGCGCCGCTGAATTTATCCGGCAGCGCGTCCAGCCAGTGCACGCGATCGCGCAGATGCGGCAGCCGTTCGCGCAGCAGTGCCTGCTGGCGCGCGCGCAGGTCGGCACTCACCTCAAGGATCGCATAGCTGATTGGCAAGCTGCCGAGCCGCTCCAGTTCTGCCAGCATGTCCGCCGCCAGTTTGCCGCTGCCTGCTCCCAGTTCCAGCACGTGCGGCGCGCTGTGCGCCATGATCTCCGCCACTTGCCGCGCAAGCGTGCGCCCAAACAGCGGCGAGAGTTCCGGCGCGGTGATGAAGTCGCCCGCTGCGCCGAACTTGTGCGCGCCCGCCGTGTAATAGCCCAGCCCGGGTGCGTACAGCGCCAGTTCCATATAGCGCGCAAACGATACCCAGCCCCCTTGTGCGGCGATATCGCGGCGGATGGATTCAACCAGTCGCGCGCTGTGTTGTGCGGCTTCCGGGCTGGGGACGGGTAACGTGGCGGTGGGGTGAGTAAGCATGGTCGGGTATAATTCCAGTTTTAGATCAAACGTGCATTTTTGTAGGGCGGGCTATGCCCGCCGGATCAAGCCTGTCCTGGGTCCTTCGGCTATGCCCAGGAGAGCCTTGTCGAAGGGTTGTCGGGCACAGCCCGACCTACGGGCTGGTTGTTTTACCTTTGAAATGAAAATGGAATAATTCACTGAGTGTGCGAGTTTAATGGAGCAAGCGATGCAAGGCAAAGTGGTACTGGTCACAGGCGGGGCAAAGCGCGTCGGCGCGGCGATCTGCCGCCGCCTGCATGCGGCGGGTGCCCAACTCGCCATTCACTACCGCAGCTCTGATCAAGAGGCACTGGCTCTGCAAAAAGAGTTGGACAAACTGCGCACGAAAAGCGCCGCCGTGTTCCAGGCGGATCTGCTCGACCTGCACACATTGCCGCAACTGGTGCACAAGGTCATCAAAAAATTCGGGCAGCTGGATGCGCTGGTCAACAACGCTTCAAGCTTTTACGCTACCCCGCTGGCGGATATTGATGAGCAACAGTGGCAAGATCTGCTCGGCACCAACCTGAAAGCCCCGCTGTTCCTGGCACAGGCGGCAGCGGATGAATTGTGCCGCCGTCACGGCTGTATCGTGAACATCGCGGACATCCACGCCGAACGCCCGATGCACGGCCACCTGCTTTACAGCATCGCCAAAGCCGGGCTGGTCGCGCTGACCAAGGGACTGGCGCAGGAAATGGCGCCGCAGGTGCGCGTCAACGCCATCGCCCCCGGCGTCATCGTGTGGCCGGAAAACGAGGCGTGGATGGACGATGAGCAGCGCCGCAAGATCGTCGCGCACACATTGCTCAAGCGCGAAGGCGAACCGGACGACATCGCCAGGACAGTAGCATTTTTGATTCAAGATGCACCCTATATCACAGGGCAGATCATTTCGGTTGATGGCGGCCGCAGCGTCAACCTCTAGCATCGAAGCTCAATAACAAGATGAATTGATCCATGAACGACATCACTCAACCCATACATTTCGAACATCATTCGACCAACTTCAATCGCCTCAAGGGGCGGCTGGAGCATCACGTCGGCAGGGCCATCGCCGACTTCAACATGATCGAGGAAGGCGACAGCGTGATGGTGTGCCTGTCCGGCGGCAAGGACTCTTACACACTGCTGGATATCCTGCTCACCTTGCGCAAGCGCGCGCCTATCGACTTTCGCATCGTTGCGATGAATCTCGACCAGAAGCAGCCTGGCTTTCCTGCCGAGGTGTTGCCGAATTATCTTAAACAGCTGGGCGTGGAATACCACATCGAGACGCAGGACACCTATTCCATCGTCAAGGAAAAGATCCCCGAGGGCAAGACCACCTGCTCGCTGTGTTCGCGGCTGCGGCGCGGCATCATCTACCGCGTGGCGGGCGAGCTCGGGGCGAACAAGATCGCGCTGGGACACCACCGCGACGACATGATAGAGACGCTGTTCCTGAACATGTTCTTCGGCGGCAAACTCAAGGCGATGCCGCCCAAGCTGGTCACCGACAAAGGCGACCACATCGTGATCCGCCCGCTCGCCTACTGCGCCGAGAAAGACATCGCCCGCTATGCGCGCGGCATGGAATTCCCGATCATCCCGTGCAACCTGTGCGGCGCGCAGGAAAACCTGCAGCGCCAGAACATCAAGGAGATGCTCACGGCATGGGAGCGCGAATACCCGGGGCGCAGCCAGACCATCTTCACCGCGATGCAGAATGTCGCGCCCTCGCACCTGCTGGATGCCAGGCTGTTCGATTTCAAGAATATCCGGCCGGGTGAAAAAGTGGCTGAAGGCGACACGGCATTCGATCTCGGACTGTAAATGCCGAATAATCGTCTGGGTGACCCGCCGAACGAAATGCGTCCAATCATTGCCGCATACCCGCGCAAAGCCAGTCAGATCGCGGATCGTCAGCCTGTTCGTGACAGGTATCGTCTGTGATATGCTTGCACGCATTAAATCTGGAATTTATGTCCACCGCTCGCTATTTTCATTTGGATTCTGATCGATATTAAGATTCAACCCTGCATCGATATTATTTTTAAGGAGTGAAGTTATGTTATTGCGCCGTATCATTGCACTGTCCCTGTTCACCATCAGTACCACAGCCCTGGCAGATACCGTCGATATCAACCTGCGCGATAACAGCGCGCAGTTTCAATACAGATCATCAATGGGTCGCGATGCCCTCGGGAAAACCGAATTCCATATGGGCGTTCTTTATGTCAATAATAAAAATCTGCTCGGCGATTTGGGTGTTCTGGTAAAAGACGAGTTAGGCGACAATGCCCCAGGCTTTTCAGTCGGTATCGGCATAAAGGGCGTGGTCGCCAGGGTAAAGGGAAACAATCCTGCGGTCAGTGACGCTTCGGCTCTGGCGCTGGGCGCAATGGTACGTTATTCTCCGCCAACCTCTCCTCGTCTGGGTATCGTCGGACAGGTGTATCTATCCCCCAATATCGTCACCTTTGGCGATGCCGACCGTTATGTTGAAACCAACGCCCGGCTGGAGTTCGAAGTAATACCACAGGCAGTCGCCTATATCGGTTACCGGAGAGTAGCATTTGGCATCAAGGGCGGACCATACGCCATACTGGATGAAGGTGCGCATCTGGGCGTAAGAATCTCGTTCTAGATTCCCCCGGCGGCTGCTCTCAGCCGCCATTCTGTAACAGCCTTATTTCCCGCCACTCACCGCGATCTTGAAAACCACCTTGCGGATGCTTCCTGTGCTGACCAGCGGCGCATGCGCATCTTCCGGGAAGAAGATGCAGAATGCGCCGGGCGGCGTGGCAATCCACGAAGTGGGCGCATCCTTGAAGAACCGGATGTCCTTCTCCGCGCTGTAATCGTCCACCGGCTCGCAACAATCGGCCAGCGGCTTCCAGCCCATCTCGTCCACGCCTTCCAGCACCAGCTGAATGTCGATATAACGACGGTGACATTCCAGTTGCACTTCTGCGCGAGCACGCCCCGGCATATGCTCCACGATGGCGAACAAATCATCTCCAATGATGGGATAGTGCCCCGGCGCGAGCGCATGCAGGTCGGTGTTGCGCATGTACTCGAATGCGCGCGGAAACAGCGGATGCAGCGCGGCGTAGCGGGAGGATTGGGAGAGGGAGGAGAGGAGCATATTTGTTGGTTATGATTGAAATGAAAATTAATTTCTTATCCACGTAAAGAGCCACGCAGCAAGATCGGTTGCAACGAAGTATTCTTTTACTCCCCCAATGAATGGGCGTCCAGCACCTTCGTCCCGCAATAGCCCCTTGGATATCAATTCAGAGCAGATGAGTCCCAGCATTGGCTTTGGGATATCAGGGATTAAATTTGTTAATACAGGAAATGTATTGTTACCGACCACAAATTTCTTCTGGATATCCGAGGAGAAGGCTAATACTTTAAGACCATCGAATAATTCGCTAGCTGGAGCATGAATAGCAAGATGAAGAATCTTGATATGAAGATCGTCTAACTCACCAACGAGACGGATTGCTAACTCAACATCTTCAATAGTGTTAACAGTAGCAATCTCGTGAGAAATGATTTGTGCAAATCTGACACGCTTTTCAATTGAACGTGATTTTGCTACTTGTTCGAATACGCTAACCATTAAATCGTATAGCTCTTCTTTCTCAAGAGACTGTTTCGGCGTTTCGATGACTTTAATTTTTCGATCTAACTCTTCAATGAAATGTGCAATTCGACGCTGCTGAATCTTTTGGCCCTCTCCGCCAATTAGTGTATCTAAGGGGCCACCTATGTACGGGATTAGTTGTACCGCTGCACGCAGTGCAGATACCTCTGAATACTTTTCGGCGGCTTTCTGAACTAGCTCTTTGGAAGTATCTGGATGGTCTGACATGATTTCAGAAAGTTGGGCGATTTAGACAAACCTCGCCACCATGCCCTTGGCCAGCTCACCCTGCAACGGTATCTGCACGCGATGACCGCTGCCGGGTGCGGTGGTGAGCACCTCACCTGCGAGGCTGCGCATCTCGGTGAGGTCGACGATGCGGTTGCCGGAAGGATGGATGATCTCAAGTTTGTCGCCGACCTGGAATTTATTCTTCACATCGATCACGGCGATGCCATTTACACAATTCAAAATGTCACCGACGTATTGCTGGCGGGAATTTTCGGAGTGACCGCGCATATAGTTTTGCTGTTCGTGGGTGTGATGGCGTTCGTAGAAGCCGTCGGTGTAGCCGCGATTCGCAAGCGCATCCAGTGCGCCGAGCAGCGAATAGTTGAACGGCCTGCCAGCGACCGCATCATCGATCGCCTGCCGGTAAACTTGTGCGGTGCGCGCCACGTAGTAGATGGACTTGGTGCGGCCTTCGACTTTCAGCGAATCGATGCCGATCTTCACCAGCCGCTCGACATGCTCCACCGCGCGCAGGTCCCTGGAGTTCATGATGTAGGTGCCGTGTTCATCTTCCAGCACCGGCATCAATTCACCGGGATGATCCTGGCGCGAGATCATGTACACCTTGTCCGCCAGCGGATGACGCGGTTGCGAGCCGCAATCGGACAGCGCACTTTTACTTAATGCCTTATCGAAATCAAAATCTATTTTCTGGATGTCGCCAGTGCCGTTCTCTTCGGCATTGTCCACCTTGTAATCCCAGCGGCAGGAATTGGTGCAGGTGCCCTGGTTCGCATCGCGATGGTTGAAGTAGCCCGACAGCAGGCAGCGCCCGGAATAGGCGATACACAGTGCGCCGTGCACGAACACTTCCAGTTCGATGTCCGGACATTGCTGGCGTATCTCTTCGATCTCGTCCAGCGACAGTTCGCGCGACAGTATCACGCGCGTCAGTCCGAGGGACTGCCAGAATTTCACCGCCGCGTAGTTGATGGTGTTAGCCTGCACCGAAAGATGGATAGCCACCTCCGGCCAGCGCTCGCGCACCATCGCGATCAGGCCGGGGTCGGCCATGATCAGCGCATCCGGCTGCATCGCGATCACCGGCTCCATGTCTGCCATGTAGGTCTTCACCTTGGCGTTGTGCGGCATCAAATTGCTCGCGACAAACAGCTTCTTGCCGAGCGCATGCGCTTCGCGGATGCCGGTCTGCAATTCTTCCAGATGGAATTCGTTGTTGCGCGCGCGCAAGCTGTAACGCGGCTGTCCGGCATATACCGCATCCGCGCCGAAGGCAAAGGCGCTGCGCATCTTGTCCAGTGTGCCCGCAGGCAAGAGCAATTCTGGGGTGCGCATTGTATTCATTTTGGCAAACCCAATCGTTGCCAGATCGCCAAAGTTGGCGCAGCCTGGTTCAGCGTATAGAAATGCAAGCCGGGCGCACCGCCCTTTAGCAAGCGTTCGCACAATGTAGTGACCACATCCTGGCCGAATTCCTGTATCGATGCGTTGTCGTCGCCATATCCCTCCAGCTTGCGGCGCATCCAGCGCGGGATCTCCGCACCGCAGGCATCGGAGAAACGCGCCAGTTGCGCAAACTTCACGATTGGCATGATGCCCGGCACGATGGGAACGGTGACACCCAGTTTGCGGCACTCATCAACGAAGCGGAAGTAACCGTCGGCGTTGTAGAAATACTGGGTAATGGCAGAATCCGCCCCGGCAGAAACTTTTCTTTTGAAGTTGAGCATGTCGTCCTGCGCGGATCTGGCCTGCGGATGAAATTCCGGATAGGCCGCCACCTCGATGTGAAAGTGTTCCCCGGTTTGCGCGCGAATGTAAGAAACCAGTTCGTTGGCATACTGGAACTCACCGATGCTGCCCATGCCGGACGGCATATCGCCGCGCAGCGCGACGATGCGCTTGATACCCATATCCTTGTACGTGTTCAGCATGACGCGGATGTTCTCGCGGGTAGAAGCGACGCAGGACAAGTGCGGAGCGGCGTTATAACCCTCGGCCTTGATCTGCCGTATGGTTTCCAGCGTGCGGTCTTGCGTGGAGCCGCCCGCGCCGAACGTCACGGAGAAAAATTCCGGTTTGAGCTGCGCAAGTTTTTTGCGCGTGGCCGCGAGTTTCTCCACGCCCTCCGGGGTTTGCGGCGGAAAAAATTCAAAACTGAAAAGTTGCCTAATCATAGAAGCCTCATGCTGTTCTCATTTATTGTCTGGACTCATCAATTGTGCGGCAGCCGAGGACAGCGCCCAGGAAAAAATACTGTAAAGCAGCGCGCCCAATACGCCGTGCCAGAAACTGTCCACGACAAAACCGCGCAGCACCGAGCCTACCACCCAAAACAGTGTGCCGTTGATCACGAAAATGAACAGCCCCAGCGTGAGCAATGTCACCGGCAGGGTGAGCAACAGCAGCAACGGGCGGATCAAGGTATTGACCAGTCCCAGAAAAAACGCCGCGATCAGTGCCGCACCGAACCCGTCCACATGGATGCCCGGCACGAAGTTCGCCACCGCGAGCAACGCGAGTGCATTGAGTATCCAGAGCAACAATAACTGCAATTGCATATTCATTTGCGCCTCCTTATTACTGGATCAGTTTGCTTTGGCAAGCTGTGCGCGCAACGCCGACCCATAAGCGGATAGACACCACCCCCCATCCAGCAGCGGATGGGTAAGGCCGGCTGCCGGCGCGGTTGCAATCAATAGCGGTAGTGGTTGGCCTTGTACGGGCCTTCCTTCGGCACGCCGATGTACGCAGCCTGCTGATCGGTCAGCGTGCTCAACTGCGCGTTCAGCGTGGTCAGTTGCAATCGCGCGACCTTTTCGTCCAAATGCTTGGGCAAAGTGTACACGCCGACAGGATAGTCCTTGTTGCGCGTGAATAGTTCAATCTGCGCGATGGTCTGGTTGGCGAACGAAGAGGACATCACATAGGACGGATGGCCGGTGCCGCAACCCAGGTTCACCAGACGGCCTTCGGCCAACAGCAGGATACGCTTGCCGCCAGGGTAATCAGATGATGGAGGGAAGATCACATGATCGACTTGCGGCTTGATGTTCTCCCACTGGTATTGCTTCAGCGAGGCGACATCGATCTCGTTGTCGAAGTGGCCGATGTTGCACACGATGGCCTGGTTCTTCATCTTCTTCACGTGCTCATGGGTGATGACATGAAAGTTGCCGGTGGCGGTGACGAAAATATCGCCGTGCTCGCACGCGTAATCCATGGTCACGACACGATAACCTTCCATCGCGGCCTGCAGTGCGCAGATCGGGTCGATCTCGGTCACCCAAACCTGCGCAGACAGCGCGCGCAACGCCTGGGCCGAGCCCTTGCCCACATCACCATAACCCGCGACCACGGCGATCTTGCCGGCCACCATCACATCGGTGGCACGCTTGATGCCGTCCACCAGCGACTCGCGGCAGCCGTACAGGTTGTCGAACTTGGACTTGGTCACGGAATCGTTGACGTTGATCGCCGGGAATTTCAGTTCGCCGCGTTCATGCATCTGGTACAGGCGATGCACGCCGGTGGTGGTTTCCTCGGTGACGCCCTTGATCGCGGCGAGACGCGTGGAATACCATTTCTTATCCGTTGCCAGCTTGGCCTTGATCGAGGCAAACAGGCACGTCTCTTCTTCGGAACCGGGGTTGTTCAGCAGGGATGCGTCCTTCTCGGCGCGCGCGCCCAGATGCAGCAGCAAGGTCGCGTCGCCGCCGTCGTCCAGTATCATGTTGGACAACATTTTTTCGCCCCCGGGGCCATCTGCCCATTCGAAGATGCGATGCGTGTAATCCCAGTATTGCGCCAGTGTCTCGCCCTTGACCGCGAACACCGGTGTGCCGGTGGCTGCAATCGCGGCGGCAGCATGATCCTGGGTAGAGTAGATGTTGCAGGATGCCCAGCGCACTTCGGCACCGAGCGCCTCCAGCGTCTCGATCAGCACGCCGGTCTGTATGGTCATGTGCAACGAACCGGTGATGCGCGCACCCTTCAGCGGCTGGGTCTTGGCGAATTCCTTGCGGATCGCCATCAGGCCGGGCATCTCGATTTCGGCGATGGCGAGTTCCTTGCGCCCCCATGCGGCCAGGGACATGTCGGCGACGATGTAATCGGTGAATTGTTTTGCGGCAGCGTTCATAAGTTTGCTCCATTCATAAAGTTAATGAATGGGTGCGGTTGCATCGTTGAACCACTGACCCCGAGCCTGACGGGGGACTGTATCCAGCCCCGCTGCAGCACCCCTCGGAGGGTGGTGTAAATTCGTTGTGTGGGCGAATCGCGGTGTCGCGTGTTGGTTATGACATAACCTGAAGGTTAGTCTCCACCGCAACTTCGTTGTCGCTCACTCCTGTGCGTAGCGGTCGTAGCTTCAGCTACGGGAACCGCACGGCCTACCCCTTGCGGGTGCGCTATCTATACACAGCCAATGTAGGTCGGGCTACGCCCGACATGGTGGGCGTCACCCGCAAGGGATACGCCGTGGTTGTAAGGGGTAAAACCCCAACAACACACGCAGAGCCCACTCTACAGTTACTTTAATTTGCCGGCATCCTCACGCAACGCGATGGCGCGATCCGTGGCTTCCCAGGTGAAGCCCGGCTCTTCGCGGCCGAAGTGGCCGTAAGCGGCGGTGTTCTCATAGATCGGGCGCAACAGGTCGAGCATTTGCACGATGCCCTTGGGACGCAGGTCGAAGTGGCGCAACACCAGCTCGGTCAGTTTTTCATTGGAAATCTTGCCGGTGCCATAGGTGTCCACCATCAAGCTGGTCGGTTTGGCCACGCCGATCGCATAAGATATCTGCACCAGGCATTTGGTCGCCAATCCGGCAGCGACGATGTTCTTGGCGACATAACGGGCGGCATACGCGGCGGAGCGATCCACCTTGGACGGATCCTTCCCGGAGAACGCGCCACCGCCGTGCGGGGCTGCACCACCGTAGGTGTCGACGATGATCTTG
>DHIV01000106.1:25886-28536 GCA_002403995.1 Gallionella sp. UBA4737
GACGATGATCTTGCGTCCGGTCAGTCCGCAATCACCCTGCGGGCCGCCGATGACGAAGCGTCCGGTCGGGTTGACCAGATAGTTGATGTTGCCCTTGATCAATTCTTTCGGCAGCATCGGCTTGATGATCTCCTCGATCGCCGCTTCGCGAATCTGCGCCAGCGTCATTTCCGGCGCGTGCTGGGTCGAGAGCACCACGGTATCGATCGAATGCGGCTTGCCGTCCAGATAGCGGATCGTCACTTGCGACTTGGCATCCGGGCGCAACCAGGGCAGACGTCCGTCGTGGCGCAGCTCCGCCTGGCGTTCCACCACGCGGTGCGCCAGATAGATCGCCAGCGGCATCAGTGTCGGTGTTTCATCGCAGGCGTAGCCGAACATCAGACCCTGGTCACCGGCGCCCTGGTTCAGAAAATCATCGGAAGCGCGATCGACGCCCTGCGCGATGTCCGGGCTTTGCTTGTCGTAAGCCACCAGTACCGCGCAACCCTTGTAGTCGATGCCGTAGTCAGTGTTGTCATAACCGATGCGCTTGATGGTGTTGCGCGCCACGTGTATGTAATCCACGTTCGCGGTGGTCGTGATCTCCCCAGCCAGAACCACCAGTCCGGTATTGGTCAGCGTCTCGGCCGCCACACGTGCATACGGGTCTTGCGCTAGAATAGCGTCCAGGATGGCGTCAGAAATCTGATCCGCCACTTTATCCGGATGGCCCTCGGATACGGATTCGGAGGTAAACAGGAAATCACTCATGGTTCTCCACTCAATCAAGTAAAAAATTAAAGGCGCGCATTGTATCAAATAGTTCGCCTGACCGCAGATGACCTCTTTCCTGTTAAAATTGATCTTTCGCCTGCTGGCAAGCTTGCCGCTTCGTTGGCTGCACGGCCTGGGCGCACTGCTCGGCCGCATCACATTCGCGATGTCCAAACAATACGCCGCGCGCACGAAAGAAAACTTGCGTCAGGCGCATCTCGCCACGGATGAAAAGCACTATGCCGCCCTGCTCGACCAGACCGTTGCCGAGGCGGGTAAAAGCATCGTTGAGTTGCCCTGGGTATGGGGCAGACCGCTGGAACAAGTCTGCGCAGCGGTACAAAGCTGTCAAGGCTGGGAACATGTTGAAGCCGCCCGCGCACATGGCAAGGGAATCATTTTTTTGACGCCACACTGGGGTTGCTTTGAGATCACCAGTCTGTATATCGGGCAACGCCTGGCGCTGACAAACTTGTATAGCTCTCCTAAACAGCATTGGCTGGAAGCAGTGATGCTCAGCGGCCGTGAACGCGGACTGGCGCGCCTGGCAACTGCCGATATCAGCGGTGTGCGTCTGCTTTTCAAAGCCCTTAAACGCGGCGAGGCGATTGGTTTATTACCCGATCAGGTACCCAGCCAGGGCGAAGGCGAGTGGGTGGATTTTTTTGCCCGTCCCGCCTATACCATGACCTTGAGTGGGCGCCTTGCTCAATCAAGCGGTGCGACGGTACTGCTGGTCTATGCCGAACGGCTGTCGCACGGGGCGGGATACAAGCTGCGTTTCGATCCGCTGCCATTGGATTTTTCCAGATCCGTCCCGCAGCAAATCAATGCGGCCCTGGAACGCGTGATCGCGATTTCTCCCGCACAATATCTATGGAGTTATAACCGCTATAAAGTTCCATCCGGCGTGCAGCCGCCGGATACAGTCAAGGTGCAGCCATGCTAGCGCGTTCAGGGATATTCCTGCTGTGGCTGATGCACTTCCTGCCATTCCGCGTGCTGGTGTGGATCGGCACCACCCTGGGCTCTCTGCTTTACTTGCTGGCCTCTGAACGCCGCAGGGTAGGTGCCATCAATCTGAAGCTGTGCTTCCCCGGCTTGAGCAATGAGGAACGAAAGAAACTATTGCGCGACCACTTCAAGATGTTCAGTCGCGGCCTTATCGAGCGCAGCATCCTGTGGTGGTCGAGTGCCGAATACATTTCCAGCCTGATCCGCGTTGAAGGCGTCGAACATTTCGAGGCGGTCAAGGACAAGCCATCCATCCTGCTCACGCCGCATTTCGTCGGCATGGATGTCGGCGGCCAGTGGATCGCGCAGCATACCGATACGGTGTGCATGTATGCGAAGCAGAAGAACCGCTACCTGACCGAACTGCTGTTGAAAAAGCGTGCCCGCTTCCGCAACCAGCGCCTGTATTCGCGCCAGCAAGGCCTGCGTCCCATACTCAAGGGCATGCGCGCAGGCATGCCGTTTGTCTATCCACCGGACCAGGACCAGGGCATCAGGGACGGCGCATTCATACCGTTCTTTGGCGTGCCTGCCGCGACCATGACCTCGGTGCCGCGCATCGCGCAGATGACCGGTGCGAAAGTCGTACCTGGCATCACGCGCCTGTTGCCCGGCGGGGCAGGTTATGTGCTGACCTTTTATCCGGCGTGGGAAAATTACCCGAGCGGTGATGACATCGCGGATACGCGCCGCATGAACGAGTTCATCGAAGACCGCGTGCGTGAAATGCCGGAGCAGTATTTCTGGCTGCATAAACGCTTCAAGACTCGCCCTGAGGGCGAGGCCAGGTTTTATTAAAATCCCTCTCCCCAACCCTCTCCCCCAAGGGGCGAGGGAGCTGCTCCCCTCTCCCGCCAGCGGGAGAGGGGCTGGGGGAGAG
>DHIV01000106.1:28687-29611 GCA_002403995.1 Gallionella sp. UBA4737
CGGGAGAGGGGCTGGGGGAGAGGGTCTGCAAAAGGGGATTTCATGAAATATAAAGACCTGCGCGACTTCATCGCACAACTGGAAAAAATCGGCGAACTCAAACGCGTCACCGCACCGGTTTCGCCGTATCTGGAAATGACCGAAATCTGCGACCGCGTGCTGCGCGCACAAGGTCCGGCGATCCTGTTCGAAAATCCCGCCGGGCAAAATATGTCCCCGAACAAAATACCCGTCCTGGCGAATCTGTTCGGCACGCCGCGCCGCGTGGCCCTGGGTATGGGCGAAGAATCCACCGCGGCGCTGCGCGAGGTGGGCAAGCTGCTGGCCTATCTCAAGGAACCCGAGCCGCCCAAAGGTTTGAAGGATGCATGGGAAAAGTGGCCGGTGTTGAAACAGGTACTGAACATGTCGCCCAAAGTCCTGTCCAGTGCGCCCTGCCAGGACATGGTTTGGGAAGGAAGCGAAGTGGATCTGGGCAAGCTGCCGATCCAGACCTGCTGGCCAGGCGATGTCGCGCCTTTGATCACCTGGGGCCTGGTAGTCACCCGCGGGCCGAACAAGCCGCGCCAGAATCTCGGCATCTACCGCCAGCAGGTGATCGCCCCGAACAAAGTCATCATGCGCTGGCTGGCGCAGCGCGGCGGGGCTTTGGATTTCCAGGACTGGCGCAAGACACATCCCGGCAAGCCGTTCCCGATCGCCGTAGTGATCGGCGCCGATCCTGCGACTATCCTTGGCGCAGTCACGCCGGTGCCGGACTCGTTATCCGAATACCAGTTCGCTGGATTGTTGCGCGGCAGCAAGACCGAACTGGTGAAATGTATGGGCAGCGATCTGCAAGTGCCGGCCAGTGCCGAGATCGTTCTGGAAGGCGTGATCCATCCCGATGAGATGGCGCTGGAGGGCCCGTTCGGCGACCACACC
>DHIV01000106.1:29809-50926 GCA_002403995.1 Gallionella sp. UBA4737
CCGTTCGGCGACCACACCGGCTATTACAACGAGCAGGATAAATTTCCGGTGTTCACTATAGAACGCATCACGATGCGCCGTGATCCGATCTACCACTCCACCTACACCGGCAAGCCGCCCGACGAACCCTCGATGCTGGGCGTGGCGCTGAACGAAGTGTTCGTGCCGCTTCTGCAAAAGCAGTTTCCCGAGATCGTTGATTTTTATCTGCCGCCGGAAGGTTGTTCGTATCGCATGGCGGTGGTGAGCATCAGGAAGCAATACGCCGGACATGCCAAGCGCGTGATGTTCGGCATCTGGAGCTTCCTGCGCCAGTTCATGTATACCAAGTTCATCATCGTGGTGGACGACGACATCGACATACGCAGCTGGCAGGAAGTGATCTGGGCGATCACCACGCGCGTCGACCCGGTGCGCGACACGCTGCTGGTGGACAACACGCCGATCGATTATCTGGATTTCGCCAGCCCGGTATCAGGGCTGGGCGGCAAGATGGGACTGGATGCGACCAACAAATGGCCGGGCGAGACGCGACGCGAATGGGGCACGACGATCGTGATGGATACAGCGGTGAAGGCGAAGGTGGACGCGATGTGGGGTGAGTTGGGGCTGTAAAGAAAACTCACCCGTCGGCAACGGGTGAGGGACAGTTTGAACCGGATCAAAATTGCTGGCTGGCCTTCAAGCCGAACTCGACGGTGTTGTTTTGTGGTTCCCGTCCCCCTCCGACCAGGATGCCATTTTGGTATAAAGGTGCAATATCTGACTGGCCGATATTCCAGTAGTTTGCATAAGGGCCGATCGCCCATTTGCTTTTCTGGTACATGACGCTCAACCTCAAGCCATAGCCGTTGTTTTGAGTATTCGTCACATCACTATATCCCGCTCCCACATCAGACAAACTGGAAATTTGCTTGCCAAAAAACAGTTGGTCGTATTCCAGCGTGCCTTCCAATCTGGCTTGGTCATTAAGCGCTCTGCGATGGATGATACCGATGGGCAAATAGAAATAATTGCTTTCGCGTCTATACCCCCCAAAGCCGGTGCTCGTGATGCCGCGCCCATCATTGAACAGGTAACGGTAGCCGACTCCAGTGTATGCCGCAAGTACCGCTCCATTGATCGCCCAGTCCTTGCCAACCAGCCCTCGGGCTTCGATATACCAATCCGGCTCCCCGCTTGCACTGCCTGTGCCATTGCTATTGTAATCAACCGTGCCAAAGGCATAGCGCAGCTCGCCACGAATGAACTGGTCATTCTGCAACACCTTGGTGGTATGCAGATCCAGGCCCATTTTCACGCCCTTCAACGACATGATCCCAGGCTCCTGGTACTGGTAAGAGGAAAGAGACAGGCCAATGTCTTTGCCCGTTTGTGTTTGCAGCGCGGGGGGTTCTGCGCAAGCCATAGTCGTCGCAGATAACAGCGCGCTGGTGATCAGCGCTTCAACAATTTTCTTCACGTTTCATCTCTGGATACGATATCTGTATTATTTTAATCTACATCTGTGCGGCGTGTACTACAAATGAAAAAGCCGGAACTAGTCCGGCTTTTTTAAGCGTTAGGGTTTGTATTAGAATTTGAACACGCCAGCAACAGAGACCAAGCTAATATCGCCTTGATTAAAGATGGCGCCGTCACCAAAACCATAATGTTCCCATCCGATGCGAACGCCAATATTTGGGTTAATGTTGAGTTGGCCACCCAAACCGTAAGTTGCTGCTGTACGGGTTCCTGAAAGACCAAACCCCTCCTCTTTGGTGCTGGCCATGCCTAACTTACCATACAAGGAAAATTGTTGATTGATCGGGAAAGACCCGACTGCGCTGACATCCAAAGCAGAAAATTTAATAACGCCCGAACCCCCGGAGCCCAGATCAGTGTACCCAACTTCTACCGCCAAGTTCGGATTGATCGAATAGCCACCAAACACGCCGAATGCGCTGTTGGATTCACTCGATCCACCGATGCTTTTGTTAGAGGAACCAATCTTAACGCCAGCGTAAAAACCAGTGTCAGCCGCAACAGCAGGTGCAACAGCAAAGGTAGACAACATTACGGCTATAGCAATTTTCTTCATGATAGCTCCCCTTTGGTTAAGTTAATGCTGCATGTGTGCCGCAAACAACTTTGGCACACTACTCCACTCCCCGAATTAGTCAATGCCGGCTACACAATTGCAAAAAAGCCGGAACCAGTCCGGCTTTTTGCATGGCGCATCAAGTTCATTTGGAACTTAATAGACGCGCAATTAAAAGTTGAGATTTACTCCGGCGGTCAGGTCGCCAAAATTGTTGTAGTTGAAATCAGCGTCCACTTGCGGGGTAAGGGAGTAGCGTACCCCGGCAGTCACATACAATCCTCCGCCGATCCCGGTATATCTCACCGCAGTGCCAGTCCCTTTCCAAGTGTAGGATACAGACATCAAGCCAACACCCACATAGGGATGGACTTTGTTGTCCAGCTTGGCAACAGAACTGAAATCATATATCCCCGCAACGCCGATAGCTGAGGTACTCCATGTAGTATTTGGGCCAAGATCCTGCGAATAATTCTTCCAGAATGCCTGTACTGAAACCGGTGCATTATTTGCCATGGAAGAAATGTTTAACTCTCCCTGAATACCGAATGCTCCCTCTGTACTGAAGTTTGCTCCCGCGTTGCCTTTGGTTTCGGTTGCAACGGACGGTGCGGCAACGAAAGCTGACAACAACGCTGCCATTACAGTTTTCTTCATGATTGACTTCCTGTTGTTAAGGCTGCCCGCGGCACGCAAACAGTGTGCACGCACGTTACCCTCCCGGCCCTGAATTAGTCAATGCCGGACACAGTTACTAAAAACCACGCCATAGACGGAAAGTGGAGTTGACCGGGGTTGAAGTTTTTTGGTCGACAAAAAGCCGGAACAAGTCCGGCTTTGTTGACATTGCGCTAAATGCACCTGAAGTTTATGCACGCCCAATCAGAAACTCCGATTAGAAACTGAAGTTGGCTCCGATGGTCAGTCCGCCAATGTTGTTATAGTTCAGATCTGCTGCAAATTGGGGCGTAAGGGCATATCTGACCCCACCTGTAATATATAAACCTCCAGTATCGGCGGCTGTCGTAAATGTCCCGCCAGGTCCGCTCAAACTTGCATTTAAGGCATACAAGCCCAGTCCCGCATAGGGTTTTATTTTTTTATCCAGCTTGGCCACAGAACTGAAATCATAGATCGCCGCCGCACCGAAACCGTTGTAACTATACTTATAGGTTCCAAATCCACAACACAATGTGTATGACTGCGAATAATTCTTCCAAAACACTTGAACTGAAACAGGCGCCTTATTGACCATGGAAGAAATATCGAATTCTCCCTGAATACCAAATACGCCATTCAGATCCAGGCCATAATTGACTCCGACACTATTTTTACCGTCTGCCGCAACAGCCGGTGCAGCAACGAAGGCGGATAACAGCATTGCCATAACAACTCTCTTCATGACTTAATTCCCTTTTAGATTAGTGTAAGACGGCTCGCATGAGCAAGCAGCCACAAGCATCCTATCCCGCAGAATAGAAAGTAACAAGACGCCTCATGGATAATGTTGTAAAAAAATCACATCTATTTCTTAATATTCCTTTTGTATCCATTCGACCAGCGCGTCTTGCGCGGGTTGTGCCCTTGCAGCATTCGGATGATTGACGATAAACACCACGATCCACTGCTTGCCGCTGCGCGCTTTCACATAACCGGCGAGGGATTTCACGCCTTCCAGCGAGCCGGTCTTGAGGTGCGCATATCCAGCGATCTCGTTATCCTTGAAACGCTTTTTCACCGTGCCGTCCATGCCCAATATTGGCAGCGAAGCTTCCAGTTCGGCGTAGAACGGGCTGTTTGTGGCGCGCTGCAGCAACGCGGCGAGATGCAGAGGGCTGATGCGCTCCTTGCGTGACAGGCCCGCGCCGTTTTCCAGCACCAGCTCCGGGAATTGCAGCCGCTGAGTCTTTAACCATTGCCGCAGTGCCGCAGTGCCGCGCACTATATTGGCAGGAGGCATATTCACTGCAGATTCGCTGCTCGTTGCTGTGGCGGGGTCACTTGAGGCAGGCAGTCCGCTTCCCATCACTGTTGGCGCGGAATCGACACTGCCAGTTGCTCGCCCTTCCGGCGAATCTGGCAGAGACGGTTGGTCTGACGATTCCGTATTCACCATGTCCCCGCCTGTTTGTTCGGCAAGCAGGGTGGCTCCATTAAACTCTTGCATGTTTGAAAAATCATCCCGCTTGACCTTGCCATCGGCATGAGGCGTTTCGCCCACATCCTGCGATGCATTTGCCAAAACCATAGCGGGTGCTGCCGTCCCCAGCGTCAGGAATAGTTGCCGCGCCATGATGTTGTTGCTGAACTTGTTGATGTCGCGTATCACTTCCGACAATGGCGGCGAGATATATTTGGCGAACGGAGCCTGATCTGCAGGCGCGGTTCCTGCACGCAGCTTGCCCTGCAGCGTGCCGCCGAGTTCTTTCCAAAGGGCGCTGAACACCGCGAAGAAGTATTCGTCCTGCGGCAACAGCGAAAAGTAATCGTCCGCCTCGCCGCAAGCAGCGGGGATCTTTCCTTCCAGCACGATGTTATGTCCTTCCAGATGCGCCTTGTAGGCGTCCTCGCCGCCGCAATGCAGCCTGGTCGATGTGGTGATGCGATTGAGCAGCGTGTAGCCGGCCAGCTCGGGTTCCAGCAGCGCGGTGGTTGCATGGCCATTCGGGATCAGATGCAAATGCAGCGCATTGAAGTTGAGCAGTAATGCGCTGGTGCCGACGTTGTAAGCTCGGGTCGGATCATGGTCGAACTCGGCAGGATCCTGGCTGACAGCGTCAAAAAAACTGTGATCCAGCACTATATCGCCGCGTATCTCGCGCAACCCGCGCTGGCGCAATTCGCGCAACCACATCCAGAACTGTTCGACGGTCAGCTTCGGATCGCCATAACCCTTGAACACCAGATCGCCTTCAAGCACGCCATTTTCCAGCTTGCCGTTGAGATACGCTTCGGTCTTCCAGCGATACGCCGGGCCCAGCGTTTCCAGTGAGGCAAAGGTGGTGAGCAACTTCATGGTTGAAGCCGGGTTCATGGGCCTGTCGTCATTCAGGGCGATGATGGGCCCAGGCTCGCGCACTTCCTCCACCACGATGCCAACGCTGGACAGCGGAATATGCGCGTACTTGAGCGCCTCGCTGACCGGCTCCGGCAAAGTGGCCGCAAACGCCCGGGTAGCGGTCAGGCAGAAAAAAAGCAGCTTGATGAAAAAAAATCGCATATTGTTTAACTAAGTTGGTTGATGATGTGCACGGTGTGATTGACCAGCAAATCCATCTCCAGTTCGCTGATTATATACGGTGGCATGAAATAAATCGTATTGCCTATGGGGCGCAACAATAACTCATTGTCCAATGCGAGCGCGAAGCAGCGCTGGGCAAAATTGCGCTGTGACGTTTCCACTTCAAATGCCCAGATCATGCCGGTGTTACGCCAGTTCTGAACCGAATGATGCTCGCGCAACGGCAGTGCGGCCTGATTCATATACGCCGCCTTGTCACGATTCGCGGCGAGTACATTATCCTGCGCAAAAATATCCAGCGTGGCGAGCGCTGCCCGGCAAGCCAGCGGATTACCGGTATAGGAGTGTGAATGCAAAAAGCCGCTTGCCATCTCATTGCCATAAAATGCCTGGTAGATCTCGTCATGCGTCATCACCACCGACAACGGCAGATAGCCGCCGGTGATGCCTTTCGACAACAGCAGGAAATCGGGGGAAATCTGCGCCTGCTCGCACGCCAGCATCGTGCCGGTCCGGCCCATGCCGACCGCGATCTCATCTGCGATCAAATGCACGTCATATTCGGAGCAAAGCTGGCGCGCGCGATGCAAATAGACCGGGTGGTACATCGCCATACCTGCCGCGCCCTGCACCAGCGGCTCGATGATGAAGGCGGCCAGTTGCGCATGGTGTCGCTGCAAATGTTGTTCCAGCGCAACCGCACAACGCAGCGCGTATTCCTCGGCACTTTCCCCTGCCGCGGCCTTGCGCCAGTCCGGGCTGGGCACGGTGGCCTGTTGCCGTATCAACGACCCGTAAGCAGTGCGAAACAATGCGACATCGGTCACCGACAGAGCGCCCAGCGTTTCACCGTGATAACTGTTTTCCAGGCTGATGAATTGCGTTTTTTCCGGCTTGCCGCTGTTGCGCCAGTAATGCGCGCTCATTTTCAATGCGATTTCGGTCGCCGATGCCCCGTCGGAAGCATAGAAGCAATGCCCCAGCCCTTGCGGTGCAATCTCACGCAGGCGTTCCGAAAGCTGCACCACCGGCTCATGGGTAAAACCGGCCAGCAGCACATGTTCCAGCTTGCCAAGCTGGTCGGAAATCGCGGCGCTGATGCGCGGATCACAATGGCCAAACAGATTCACCCACCAGGAACTGACCGCATCCAGATAACGCTTTTTGTCATAGTCATACAGCCAGACGCCGCTACCCCGCGCGATCGGCAGCAGCGGAAAATTCTCGTAGTGCTTCATCTGCGAGCAGGGGTGCCACACGGCAGAGAGGCTGCGGGCAAGGAGATCGGTATTGCTTTGCGGATGATTCGACATGCGCGGAATCATAGCGGTTTTTGCAGCTTGCGCGCATGGCAAAGTTTGGATAGCCTGCTGTCGACCTGTTTCATGCGGAGGGCATGTGCATATCCTCATCACCGGCGGCACCGGCTTGATCGGCCGCCAGCTTTGCAAAGTACTGCTGGCGGAAGGGCATGAGTTGACGGTACTGAGCCGCAACCCGGGTTCTGTTCCGGCAAAATGCGGTGCGAAAGTTCATGCGATGGCCGGGCTTGACGAGTGGCAGCCCGACCAGACTTTCGAAGCGGTCATCAATCTGGCCGGAGAACCGATAGTCGATGCGCGCTGGACTGCACAACGCAAGCAAGCTCTATGGGACAGCCGGATATCCTTGACAGAACATTTGGTACAACGCATAGCAGCCGCGCAGCACAAACCTGGTGTATTGTTGAGCGGCTCCGCGGTAGGCTATTACGGCAATTGCGGCGATGCAGAGCTGGATGAATCGGCTGCATCCGGTAAAGATTTTGCCGCCCGGCTATGCGAGGACTGGGAAAAGGCTGCGCGCGATGCGGAAATATTTGGAGTGCGCGTGTGTTTGCTGCGCACCGGTCTGGTGTTGAGTCGTCGCGGCGGCCTGCTGGGACGCATGCTGCTGCCGTTCAAGCTGGGCCTGGGCGCACGCCTGGGTGATGGAAAACAATGGATGAGCTGGATACATATCGATGACTATGTGGCGATGTTGCTCAGCCTGTTGCGCGATGTCGAGGCCAGCGGACCATACAACATGACCGCTCCTCAACCGGTCACGAATGCCGGATTCACCGCTGCTCTGGCAACGGCACTGCATCGCCCCGCCCCATTCATTATTCCTGCAATGTTTTTGAGATCGTGCATGGGTGAACGCGCCTGCCTGCTGCTGGAAGGACAAAAAGTGTTGCCGAAGCAGATGGAACTGGCGGGTTATCGCATTATCTTTGCAAATCTTGCGGACGCGCTACACGACTTGCTGGACAGGTAGTTTTTGCGGTTTATTTCCATCTCTTAAAGCTGGCTTTGCTTTCCGTATCATCCCATTTGTGGCATCCTGCCTACCTTAAGTATGTGCACAGAGTTTATTTCTGTCCCTTTTTAAGTTCGGGACGGTCGGAGGATGGCAGTAATGAAACGAGTTGATGATTTCCGCCTGCGCTTTGGCAAGCGCGAACTGGTGCCGATTATTATTGGCGGGATGGGCGTGGATATTTCCAGTCGTGAGCTGGCGCTGGAGGCAGCACGGCTGGGCGGGATAGGGCATATTTCCGATGCGATGCTGCCTACCGTCACCGATCGCCTCGACAAAACGAAATTTGTCAGTACCAAACAGAAGCAATACAAGCTCAACGTCGAAAAAACCGACAAATCGATCGTGAAATTCGATCTGGCGCAGGTAGCCGAGTCTACCCGCTTGCATGTCAGCAAGACCATGGAAGCCAAACGCGGTGATGGCATGATTTTCGTCAACTGCATGGAAAAATTGACCATGAATTCGCCGCGCGAGACTTTGCGCGTGCGGCTGTGCGGTGCGCTGGATGCCGGGATCGATGGCATCACGCTAAGCGCGGGGCTGCATCTCGGATCATTCGCGTTGATGGAAGACAACCCGCGCTTCCGCGATGCCAAACTGGGCATCATCGTCTCATCTTTGCGCGCCTTGCAGCTATTCATACGCAAGAATGCCAAGCTCAATCGCCTGCCCGATTACATCGTGGTGGAAGGTCCGCTGGCCGGCGGGCATCTGGGCTTCGGGATGGATTGGGCGCAGTATGACCTGCGCACCATCGTCACCGAGATCCAGCAGCATCTTCAGGCCGAGAAACTGGATATCCCGGTGATCCCTGCCGGGGGGATATTTACCGGCAGTGACGCAGTGAGCTATCTGGAAACCGGTTCGGCAGCCGTCCAGGTGGCAACGCGCTTCACCGTTGCCAAGGAATGCGGCATCCCGGAGAAAATCCAGCAGGAATACTTCAAGGCAAGCGAGGAAGATATCGTGGTAAACATGATCTCGCCGACCGGTTATCCGATGCGCATGATCAAGAGCTGTCCGGCGATAGGCGCCGGCATACGCCCCAACTGCGAAGCATTCGGATATCTGCTCGATGCGAATGGCCATTGTGATTACATCGACGCATATAACCGCGAAGTCGCGTTGCACCCGGATGCCAAGAAGATCTCCGTGAAGGACAAGACCTGTCTGTGCACCCATATGCGCAACTATGATTGCTGGACTTGCGGGCATTACACCTACCGCCTCAAAGATACCTCGCACCGCAATGCCGACGGCAGCTATCAGATCCTGACCGCCGAACACATATTTCACGACTATCAGTTCAGCACCGATAACAAGATCGCCCTTCCTGAGGGGGAGTGTTTAAAAGGGGAATTCCGGGGAAGCTCGGCAAATATGCGTGGTAAGCCGGATTGACGCGGGTTTACGTGGGGTTGAGGTTGCAAAATACGGCCCATTAAAAACGCTCAAAAATGCTATTTTTCACGCAAAGAATAGAAGATAACGCCGGAATTGTGGCCGGGAATGAACAGCCTCTACTCAGGAATGAATGTGGGAGGCTCAAAATAGGAGCGCGGCGGCCATATTGATGTCCGCCGCGTTTCTTTTTGCAGGGCGGTAAGCAGCGCCGTGCCGTGGTTTAACGCTACCCTGTCAGATAGTGCCAAATAGCGCGCAAAAATTGCAGCGGGTAAAGGGGAATCAAAATCAGGCGCTCGGCGGAGAAGGTATAGGATGCTTTTTTGCTGATAGCGTTGCCGCAAAATCGACATGGGGCGCGGCAATACATTAGGAAACGGTTACTTACCTTGCCGCGCACCTGAAAGCCGCGCCGTTATTGTTTGTGGTGTCACATAAACGAAATATTTTGTGCGCAACCTTGCGGCAACAAAATGGCGAACCTGATAATGACTACCCAGCGAGTGCAATAACCTCTTCAATCATCTTTTGATCTACTCTACCGCTTGCCTTGAAAGCACGATAAAGCATTACCACGGCTTGTGCTTTCTTAGCGGGAGTAATCTTCAATTCTGACTTTAACAGTGCTTCTTCCACCCCTTCGAACAGTGCCAAGAGCAAAGGCCCATCTATATCTACCGGGGTTTGTGTAATAGGCAAACCGTGCTTAATTGGATTTTTCGGACATTCCTTACATGCCTTCCGCCATAAGTGCGCAATTGGTGAACCAAGGGCACCAGAATCTGCCGCTTTGTCCCGGCAATTCTTCAGAGTAAAAACATATTGCAGGTCAAATTTTTGCGCTTGGATAAACGGGCAATCAACAGGTGCATCCGGGTTTGGAATTCCAAACAAAACATAGTCAACGTCGATTCCAATAGCGCGCATGGTATCGATAAAACTAGCACCTAGCTGTGTTTTGTCCGCCTCATAGCGGGCGATGGTGTTTCGATGAACACCAGATTTTTCAGCAAAATCTGCTTGAGATAAGCGAATTCTTTCGCGCTCTTCTCTTAGCCTGCTTCCAATGCTCATAAAAAAACCTTGACCAATTGCACCATAAATGGTGCAATTGTGTTCGTTGTAACCATTTTTGGTGCAAATATGTGCGCCATATGCAGGTATTTAATGGAGGATGCATTAATGAAAACACAGAAGGTACTTACCCCGCAAGAAGTTAGGAATGATTTTACGCGCTGTGGAATCAGCGTTTCCGCTTGGGCAAAAAAACACGGATTTAATCGAAACCTTGCAAATGCTGTGGTGCGCGGGGATTGCAAATGTCTTTATGGGGATGCCCACAAAATTGCCGTCATGCTGAGCATGAAGCAGGGCGAAATCGTTGAGGAATGAGGGGAACGGTATGAGCATAATAATGAGCTACCGCATCCCCGGATCGACACGGGGCCAAGCGTTTACCCTACCAGATGATTGCTATGGCTTGGTGGGCGAATCCGATGCCGATAATATCGCCAGTGTGCGCCGAGCTGGTGGGGCAGAACCAACATGGCAAAGCGTCCGGGGCGCTCTGATCCGCCTGGCCCGTGTGCGGCGTGGAGGTGGCCGGAAAGGGGTCACGTCATGACGGCCTGCCATCGCCCAGGCACAAACATAGAACTTGCCAGCGAAGAAGCGGCAGGACTGCTCTGTATACCTGAGCGCACATTGCGCCACCAGTGCGATACAGGAAAATTCATCGCAGCCCATAAAGACGCCTCCGGCGCGTGGCGCATTCCCTTATCCAGCCTGCCACCCTTGGCACAAGCAAAATATTTGACAAAAAATTCTCACGTTGCGCCGGGCGGATGGCAGGAAGATGACCGCCGCGAACTACCTGAGGAAGAAGCTGAAGCCTTGTGGGAGTTCTTCGAGAAAGCCACCGCCAAGCTCAAACAGCAAGCCTACAGGGACACCGAAGCGTGTCACGCCTGGCAGATCATGAAAGCCCAAGGCATTCATTACCAAGTGGCGCTGGACGAACTCAAGAAAGAATTCGGTCTTTCCAAGTCAACCCTATACGACAAGATAGCGCGCATCAAGGGCTACGATCCGCAGCACTGGCGAGCACTGTTGGTGGGGCAATGGACGGGAGAAAATATCCGGAAGGTGGTGTGGAATGAAGAAGCATGGCTATTCTTTATCCGTAACGCCCTGACGCCGGGCTGCAAGATCAAGATCGCATGGAGCCGCACCAAACGCCAGGCAGAGAAAGAAGGCTGGGGAGTTATTCCCAGCTACGACACGGCCAAGAATTATTTTCGGAAACTCGATCAAGACGTAGTAACGCTGGTGAAGGAAGGCGAAACTGCCCTCAAGGTCAAATCGCCCACGGCCATACGTGATTACAACTTTCCGTTGCACACCATCTGGTCTGCGGACGGGCGGCGCATGGACTTGATGGTAATTGATACAAAGGGGAAATATGGCCCGGCAGGTCGGGTGTTCCGCTTATGGATATATGCCTTTCAGGAAGTGCGCAGCCGGATGTTGGTGGGCTACGTTCTTGGCGCGAGTTTGGATGCCGATCTGGTGCGTGGTGCCTTCCTGAATGCTCTCAAAACAACGGGTCTGCTTATCCCGCGAAAAATACATCCGGACAATGGTATGGAAATAGCCGCAAAACCAAACACCGGAGGAGCACCCTGGCGGCGACGTGGCGGTGTACAGGAAGATGAAATTATCGGCATCTTTCCTATGCTGGGTATTGAAGTAGTTTGGGCAAGCGTTGCTCACGGGCAAACCAAACCAGTAGAACGGCTATTCGGTACGCTTGCACAAATGGTGGAAACCCGGCCTGAGTTTCGTGGTGCTTATTGCGGCAACTCTGCCGAGACCAAACCAGAAGAGTTTGGCACGCCGGTTCCGGTAGAGTTGGTTGAGCAAGCACTTAACGAAGAAATTGCCGCCTACCATCGCACTCCGCATCGTGGGCATGGCATGGGCGGAAAAAGTCCACTTCAGGTTTACGCCGAGCAAATAAAGATGCCTGGCGTGGCCGTCAGAAAAATCTCTCAAGCTCAGCTCAGGCTATGCACCTATTCCGCCGTGCCCATCACCATTCGCAGAAATGCATCGTTCACGATTCTCGGGGCAAGTTACTGGAGCGAAGGCACAACGAAGCTTGCGCCAGGTAAGGGTTATTACGCCCGTTACAACCCGCAGAATTTGAGTGATCCGGTCCATGTTTACCGCAAGGAAAAACATTTATGCGAAGCCGTAAGGACCGAGCTAACGGCATTTAACGACAAAGCGGCCGGCAAGGAAATCATGAAGAAGAGAGCCGCCTACACCAAGGCCGTTAAACAGTCAGCCAAGGCGCTTCAAGACCTATCCAACAGCGATAACCGGGAATACTTGAATGCGCTGGCCGCTGGGGTGTTGCCTGAGGTGGTGGATAAAGAAACCGGGGAGATATTGCCCCCGGCAAAGGTGTTGGAAATAGTGAAAGGCCGGGCTGATCCATTGCAAGCGCGCAAGACAACCGAAGACTTGGAAAACGATGAAATCAGAAAGGAGGCCAAACGGATGCAGGAGAGGGAATCGAAGGAATCCGCCGAGCGCGTAAGACAACGCGCGCGCGGCGGTATTTCCAAATAAACGTCTTGCAAGCTGCAACTTGGCAGACGCCATAATCTACAACAGGAGCGTGATTATATATGAATACGAATGCAGAGAGAGCGCCAAGCGCTGAACCACCCGAGAAATCTTTTGATGTTGGGCAAGGGAAAATACGGAGCATCGAAAAACCCTACCAGCCGCCCATGCGGGAAGAGGCTATTGCCGCCAGACTTGCCGACATGCGTGATGCCGGAATGAAAACTTTAGCAATGGCTAATGAAGCCGGGCTGGAGGTGAACACGCTGAAAAGATGGATCAGCGGCCAACGGGAACAAGAGGTTACAAAGGCGCTTTCGGATTGGCTAACGGGCATCGATGATGAGATCGCCGCGCGTGATGGTGAGTTCGTTCTAACCCCTTCTTCCGCACGATTTGTGAAAGCTTTCGAGCAAGCGCGGGCACCCCGTGGCAAAGACGGGCGCAGAGGGATTGCACTGATTTATGGCGCATCCGGCGCAGGCAAAACGGAGACGGCGAAATGGCAGGCGCGCATGGATGAAAATGTTATCTATGTGCAAGCGGACGGAGAACGCAAAACATTTGTGTCCTTGCTCCGTGCAGTGGTTGAAGAGAAAACCGGCTATGGCGGACATCCTGCCGTCGGCGAAAAAATGCGAGACCACATCATCCGCAATTTTCAGCCAGGCAGCATGTTGATATTCGATCAGGCGAATTTGATCCGGCTGACCGTCATGGAACAACTCATTATTTTTCCCGATGAATACGGCATCGCACTGGCCTTTATTGGCAATGCAAAAGGATACAAGGCGTTGATGGATGCCAAGATGGCGCAGATCACCTCCCGCATAGCAGGCGCGCACATCTTCGTTGAAATACCAGGCGAGGAAGATATTGATGCCTTGCTGGAAGCGTGGAGCGTGGCGGGAAGGCAGGAGCGCAAATTCTGCATGATGATCGGAAGGCAGGACGGCGGTTTACGCTACCTTGATGCCACTGTGCGGGAGGCACGGAAACTCGCCCATGCCGCAGGGTCACATAAACTCGATGCGCGACTGCTCAAACTCGGCGCGGTGAATGCTGGATGCTGGGGAGGTGCGGAATGATTGCGCCCAACCCAAAAGCAAAAATCAAAAGCGGCAAGATTTTCGGCAGCAAGCTGAAATTGGTTCAAATTGCCAAACGCGCCCTGCGCATGACAGACGAAGATTATCGTGCCCTATTGCTGCGGGTAGCAGGCGTCAATAGTTCCAGTGATTTAACGCTGGAAGGATTCAATGCCGTCATGGCCGAATTCAACCGCCTGGGGTTCGTTTCCACCAAGTCCCCCCGCAAGCCCAAGGGTGCAGGCGGCACTGCGCCAAACCATCCCACGCCAGCCCAATGGCGCTTGATCGAAGAGCGGGCAAAGCATGTCGGGTATGACGGGCTGGAAGATCCTCGGTTTATCGCTTGGGTTAAACCACGCGGCAAGGTAGATCACCTGCGCTTTCTTGACAATGCAGGTGCGCAACGTGTCATTGCAGCACTGGGTAACTGGATCGAACGTAAAGCCGAACACTAAAACAACCAAGGAGAAAATAATGAACACAGCACAATTAGAAGAGGTAAAAAAATTTGAAGTGGCGCTTGCTTTGATTAACGACGCCCAAGCGGCCTTTGTTGCCATTGGTGACATGATGCAGCCTGAGACGGAAAAAGGGGATGAGCAGCTCAATTTGCTTCGCCGGTCTCAGGCAGCGGCCATATTTCGGTTTTTTGGAAACTCACTTGAAGAACCTTTGCGTTCGGTAACAGCGATCAAAGACAGAATGGAGTTCGCGTCTTTAAACGCGATTTAAGCCGTTAAACATTTCCGGTGACACCAACCCATTGCCGCGCCCCAGTGCGTGGATTACGGAACGATTTAACGCGGGTTTAACGGTGGTGTGTCGATGTGCAGAGTATTTTTAAACCAACCAAAGGAGAGCTTTCATGAATCAACCTGTAAAACTAGCCGGTGAAGTACGTCCGCTCTATGAGGAATCACATAATGTCCCATCTTGCCAAGTTGACCAACAAGACTTGCGCCTTTACCGTGCGCGTAGAGCCTTGCGCGGTTTATCTGGATTGTTTTTTACGGAAGGTGCAGACGATGAATGTTTATACGGCAAGAGAGGGGATATGGGTGAGCTGTTCGAAATTATACGCGAAGAGCTTGAGGCGGGATTAACGGGTGTGCGCCCGCTCTTGTAATGCCGCCCGATTGAAAGCGCGCCGTTTGCGGTTCTGCCCCCATAGAAAGGTAGGTGGTAGGCAAAAACACGGCGCGCCAAGTTCATTCTCTCCCCAGATGTCCCCGCCGCAATAGGCGGAACTCCCCCCCGGAACTTCTTCCGCCTTAACCTTCACGCGGAACGCCTTCACAATGCAACCTCCTAAGCAAGCGGGGGGCCGCATGAAAAATAACACAAACTGCGTAATGATCGACAAGCTGAGCGAACTAATCGGCAACGACGCGGCGCGCAATCTTGCTGTTATTTACGGCGGCACGCGCTTTTATATCTGTGAAAGCCCGCTTTGCTTTATGCGCCTTACCATGATGATGAACGAGAAGAGCGCACGAAAACTTATCGCAGAATTCAAGGGCGTGACAATCGAAATTCCACGGTACGCCGACGCGATTAGAAAAGAGCACGTCGCGGAAATTAAGGCTGACCAAGACTCCGGCATGTCTGTCCGGGAAATCGCCTTAAAGTATGAAATGACCGAACGCGGCGCGCGCATGATTTTAAACAACGCAGACTAGTTTTCGACCTATCAACCACCACCAAGAAAGGGAACAACATGAGCAAGCAACATGCTACAGCCACAATCAATCAGCAATACCCTTTATTTATTGAGGAGCAAGTGTTGGTGCACAAGAAGCTGATTGATGCAGCCAAATCAGAAATTACTCATATTCAGTCGGCACTCATTGAGCGGCAAGAATGCCTCGTACAAGCACAGAAATCCATACCTGTAACGCCTGACAGGCAGCAGGAACGGAGCGACATCATGGCCGATATTGCACTCGGCAAAGCAAAAGCAACTGCGCTACAGGCGATTGACGAGCGCATTGCCAACGAGACGGCCGTAACTCAAGCTGCAAAAGAAAAGGTTGCTCGGGTAATTGCTGACAATCAGGCAACGCTGGATGGGTTGTCCAATAAGTTGGCAATCGCGCAAGCGTCTCTGAATGAAATCGAAAGCAAGACAGATGATGTAGCCCATCGCTACTTTATGGGCATGGCAGAGATCGCCGCCGCTCAGTATGTGAATCATGCATTGGCCATAAAAGAGCTGTATATCAAACTTTTCGGACTGAATTTTTCGATAAAAAAGCATGGCGGAAAAGGTGTGGCGCGGCCTGGCGTACACAATATCCAGATTCCAAAATTCTATCTTCCCCAATTCGATGGCGTGGAAAGTTTTCCGTCATATGAGCCAAACATGGTCTTAAACGGAGACTTCTTCATGCATGGAGATCACTTCCGGCAGGCCTCCAACAAAGAGGAAGCAAGGTTTGATTCCTTGCTCCAAGGTTAAGAGGTAATCAAATGAAGAGCGGAACTGTAGAGTTTGTGTCACCGGTAACTAATGAAGCCGCCGTGTCCAGCTTGAGGGCCAAGCTTCCGTTGGTTGAAAAGCGCACAGCGACTGAAATCAACAGTAGCCTGGCCATTGATAAAGATATAGAAAACGCAGTCTGGTCGTGGCGTGGAAAAGATGCGACCGCGCTTCTTAAGACACCGGCAGGCACGGATTTCACTTGGGCGGAACTCGACTTGGCCGGAATTATTCACGAATATTCCACGCTATCAAAACTCCCATTCCGTACGGCGTTGGAGAACACCTTTGACTGGCTCAAACGCCATCCAAAGGCGATGGAGCGCTACACAAATGGCGATGCAAATTTTGCCGAGTCTGCCGATGGGGTAAGTGGTTTCGCTCACCCATCTGGGTGGAAGGCTGACCCACAAGCAATGGATACTTTTCGACGCGCACGTGTGTTCCAAGCTGGCAATCCGGCATGTGATTTAGCCCACGCAGTAATTGAGGTTGGCAATGGTGATGCGTGGGTGCGTTCCCGCATTGCAACACTTAGAACTGAAAATGCGCGGCTGCGGGCAGAGTCGGCAAAACGCACAACGGCATCACGCTGATGATCTTGAAATGTGAGTGGACTCACATCTCTAGGGCAACACAACCGGGGCGAGAAGTGCGCCATAGCCTCGGATGTGCCCGCAATATGGCGCACATGGGCTCACCGCCATTACCACAACCACAGTGCTGCGCGGCGGCCAAATAACTTAGGATGCAATGATGCAAATTGATCGTGTGAAAGTACTGACAGCCCCCGTTAATTTGCTTGGTTTGTTGCTAGCGAAACAAGGCAAATTATCGTTGGCGGCGAGGATTGGCACCGTCAGTCAAAGTTGTGCCGCCAGCCAGCTTGCCAAGTTCCAACAAAATGCAGCGTGTAAAAGAGAACGATTTGAATCCGCTGTGAACAATGCATGGCAACAACACTGAAAGGAAAAAAATGATTACGGTAAAAGGTCAATTAGTTTGCGGGATAGAGCGCGAGGGCGTACAGCATCGTGACTTTGAATTGCGTGCAGCCACGATCGCAGATGCGATCGCCTCGATTGAAAAGGCGGGCCCAAACGCATCGCACCTCAAGTTGCGCATCTATAAGGCAGCTGAACAGATGGTGAGCTTGGGCAGCTTGTCCAAGGATGAAATCACGGGAGAGTTTCTGTTGTCTCTACCAGAAGACGATGTGGAACCGATCTATAACGCCCAGGACGAACTGGAAAAAAAGCGGAAAGGCTTGAGCAAACCCTCAAGCCCTACCTAGAGCTGGAAATTGCCCTGCGGATGCATGGATTCCATGACCCGCAGGCACTGACTGAGGCGCGCGCCATCTCGCTGATCGGCATCTTGTCCGGTAAACGCAGATCGCCAGGCGCGGGAAATACCTCAACCCAAACCAACCGCTTCAAAGGAGCGCGTCGTGTCAAAGAATCTTGAACTGCAACTGCTGCTCCGGCTCAACGATCAGATGAGCCGTGGTTTGAAATCTGCGCTGCAAGCAGTGCAGAGTGAATCCAAAGCAGTTGAGAACTCTGTTTCCGGCATCGCCGCCGCAACTGCGCGCATCAAGACAACTCCCATCGAACGTATGACCTCGGCGTTGCGCACCATGCGCAGCGCCGCCAGTGCTGTGCATGAAACCTTGATGAAGGTTGCGAAGGTTGGCGCGGCGGTGGCCGCTGGTGGCTATGTGCTGAAAAGCGCAGCGGCACGGCCAATGACTTATGACCGAAAATTAGCCTTAACGGCTAACGTAGCCTACGGGGACAGGGATGTGGCCGGGCGTATCGCCGGTAAGGCCGAGATCAATGCAGGGGTGCGTAATGCCAGTAAGCGTTATGGCGGATCGCCTGAGCAGGTTCTCGAAACATTCAATACGCTAGTCGGTTCTGGTGCGATGGGTGAAGGCCAGGCCGGTGTTAAAGCGTCGCTCGGTGCACTACCTTTCTTGCAACAGGCCGCCACCGGAACGGGTGCGAGCGGCGATGATCTTGCGAAAATTTACATCGCCGCAAAACAGAATATGGGCATGTCTGACAAGGAGGCTCAGATTGCGTTGTCGAAAGGAATCAAGGCTGGGCAATTAGGTGGGTTTGAGATCAAGGATATGGCGCGCTGGCTGCCGTCGCAAATGGCGTCAGCAGCCAACACCGGCATGAAGGGGATGTCCGGGTTCGAGTCGCTGATCGCGGCCAACCAGGCCACGCGCATGACCGCAGGGACGGCGGATGAGGCGGGCAACAACCTGGTCAACTTGCTGCAAAAAATAACTTCGAATGACGCGTCGAACGATTTCAAAAGGCAGAAGGTCGATCTGCACGGATCGCTTATCAAGGCGATGGCCAAGGGCATGAATCCGCTGGAAGCATTCACTGGGTTGATTCAAGTAATGGGTTCGCAAGACAAGAAATATCTTGAGCTGAAGGCCAAGGCGGATGCATCCAAAAGCGAACCTGAAAAGCAAGCACTCTACGACTCGATGGCCCAAATCATGATGGCCAAGGGGATCGGCAAGTCGGTACAAGACCGGCAGGCACTCGGCGCGCTCTTCGGCATGATGTCTCCGACCGGAAAATATCGTCAAGTTTTAGAGGGCGTAAAAGCGGAACGTGGCACCGAGGCTGGTATGAGTTTTGACACCGTTGCCGACACGTCCGACTACAAGGCCGAGCAGGTCGGTAACAAAGCAGCCTACGCTGCGCAGGACAGCCTGGCTGCCGTTAAGGTGCCACTGGATGTATTGCTGGATAGCGTTAACAAGGGTGCCGAGGCGTTCCCCGGATTCACCGCCGCGTTGTATGTCGCAACCGTTGCGCTCGGTGTATTAGCGGCAGCGTCAGTCGTTGGCTCACTACCAATGCCGGGCGGCGGCAAGGTAGGGGGTGTATTGCCTTTCCTCAAAAACAAGCTGTCGTTTGGTTCGATGGCGCGTGGCGTGCGCGCATTGACGTTGCCAGGCTTGGCGCTTACCGGCGTAATCGAAGGTGGTGGCGCGGCCATCAATGCCTACCAAGGCAAGGATGCAAGCAATATGATCAGCCGCATGGTCGAAGGAACTAAATTTTCTGATGTGCTCGGCGAGACCGTCGCGCGATACATGGCGGTTTTTGGTAACGCCAATGCCAAGGAGGCGGTGCAAATAAATCTGCACCTGGACGGCGAGCAGATCGCCACCGTGGTCAATCGCCGCAACGCACGGACGGCGAGCCGTAATTAAGTGCCAAATTAAGCGCAAATTTAACGTTGACCTATTCGCCTAGAGCGGGGTATTTTAGCGTGGCGGTTCGTTAGATTCAAAGGGGGCTGAAATGGTGGGTTCTATAAGCTTATTTATCAATAAGAGCAAAGAAGATGAAGAAATTGCTGCACTTCATCGCGAAGCTACACGATTGAAAGATGCTGGCGATTGGGATAAGGCGATAGCCGCGCTGCAAAAAGCCCAAAATATGATGCGCAGATCGAACGTTGCTAATACTACAGAAAGCTGGTTAAGGCTCCCATTGTTCTTGCAGCAAGGTGGGCGTTTCGATGAGGCAATGGAAGAGTTCAATAGGTTATTGGCCGAGACGGATGCCAGGATCGCCAACGAATTTAGCCATCAGCCGGAATTCGCTCAATATGGCTTCACACATCAAGTACGCGCCACGATATATAACAAGATGCGCGTAGCTTGTAAACGCCAAAACCTGCTGGACGAAACGGCTAGATATAAGGCACTGCATGACGAATACATGGGAAAGGATGAACAATTCAGGGTTGCTTTTGAAAAGTATAAAAAGAAGCGTTGATGCAAGTGCCAAATACCCCGCAAATATCACGGCAACGGGCGGAAATCTAACTTCCGGTTTTGTTTTCTTCTAACTTCCGGTTTTAATTGCGTCCTTACACTTCCCCAGCAAAAATAAACCTCCACCCTGCCCTTGAAATCGGGCAGGGCCGCCCCGACTGTTGGCACTCGTGAGCAGAGAGTGCTAAACTCCGCTTCCACTTTTTTATAACCTATTGTTTTAGGAGACCTCAGCATGAAAATTCGTCCTTTGAACGATCGCGTGATCGTTAAACGCATGGAAGAAGAACGCAAGACCGCATCCGGGATCGTGATTCCGGATGCCGCCACTGAAAAGCCCGACCAAGGCGAAATCATCGCCGTGGGCAAAGGCAAGGTTGGTGACGACGGCAAATTGCAGGCCATGAGCGTCAAGGTCGGTGACCGTGTGCTGTTCGGCAAATATGCCGGCCAGGCTTTCAAAATGGACGGCCAGGAATATATGACGATGCGCGAAGACGACATCATCGGCGTAGTCGAAGCTTAATTTTGGCACGTAAATACTGAATTTAAGGAGAAACAAACATGGCAGCTAAAGACGTAAAATTCCACGACGCGGCACGCAACAAGATGGTGGTCGGCGTGAACATACTGGCCGATGCGGTCAAAGTGACCCTGGGCCCAAAAGGCCGTAATGTAGTTTTGGATCGCTCTTACGGATCGCCAACCATCACCAAGGACGGCGTATCGGTCGCAAAGGAAATCGAACTGAAAGACAAGTTCGAAAACATGGGCGCTCAGATGGTCAAGGAAGTTGCTTCCAAGACCTCTGATGTAGCGGGTGACGGCACAACCACAGCGACCGTTCTGGCGCAATCCATCGTTCAGGAAGGCATGAAGTTCGTCGCTGCCGGCATGAACCCGATGGACCTGAAACGCGGCATCGACCAGGCAGTCATTGCAGCCGTTGCCGAATTGAAGAAGCTTTCCAAACCGTGCACCACCAGCAAGGAAATCGCGCAAGTGGGCAGCATTTCCGCCAACTCCGAC
>DHIV01000087.1:0-29661 GCA_002403995.1 Gallionella sp. UBA4737
CTGCGCCACGGCGATCAGCATCACATTCATGATCAGCACGCCCGCCACGGCCAGGCTGATCGCGGCGATGCCGCCCACCGCCATCGTCAGCGCGGTGAGGATACGGTCGAAGGTGGCGAGCACCGCATCCTGCGTGATCACCGTGACGTCCTTCTCGCCGCTGTGGCGCTGGAACATGATCTGTTCGGCATCGTGCCTGGCCTGTTCGATGACATCGCGGCTTTTCGCTTCGATCAGCACGCGGAACAATCCGGAGGTGTTGAACAACTGATGCGCGGAAGCGACCGGCACGATCACCAGTTCGTCGGTGCGCATGCCCATCGATTCCCCTTGTGCCGCCAGCACGCCGATGACGCGGAAACGCCGGTCGCCAAGCCGCACCCACTGCCCCACGGCCTGTTCGTTGCCGAACAATTCGCGCTTCATCTGGTCGCCGAGCACGCACACCGAAGCGCTTTCATGGATGTCGCCCGGCGGCAGGAATTTGCCGAGGCCCAGGCTCATGTGGCGCACTTCGAGCAGATCGGAAGTCGAGCCTAGCACCACCACTTCGCGGTTCAGCGCATTGCGCGACAGCATCGCGGAACCGACGGTCAGCGGTGCGATGAGTTTGACGGCGCTGCTGCGCGAGAGTGCTTCCGCATCGTCCAGCGTGATCTCGCGCGGTATCTGTCCGAGCAGCATGCCGGGACCGATGCCTGCAGTCTCGGTGCGCCCCGGCAACACGATCACCAGGTTGGTGCCCAGCGAGGAGAATTGGTCGACCACATAGCGGCGCGCGCCCTCGCCCAGCGCGGTGAGCACCACCACCGCCGCGACACCGATGGACATCGCCAGCATCATCAGCAGCGTACGTGTCGGACTGCCGCGCAGACTGCCGGTGGCGAATTGCGCGACGTCGAGAAGTCTCATATGCAACCGTTCGTGCTGAGCTTGTCGAAGCATGAACGTTCACCCTTCGACATAACCAGCGACTTGCCCGCTTGCGGGCTTAGTCGAATGGCTAGTAGTTCCATCAAGCTCAGGGCGAACGGATTTGGAGCTATTAGATAATCCAGCTTCATGAGGCGTCTCCTAATCAACAAGCTTCATCGTAGGTCGGGCTCCGCCCGACGCTCTGTTTCGACGGGCATAGCCCGTCCTGCAACTTGCCCGGTCTCGCTGATGATCTGCCCATCCACCATTTGTATCTGCCGCGCTGCGCGTCCGCCAATTACCGGATCATGGGTGACGACGATCAATGTCACCTGTTGCGCGACCAGTTGTTCGAGCAGGTTCATCACTTCCTTGCCGGTGGTCTGGTCGAGATTGCCGGTCGGTTCGTCTGCCAGCAGCACGGCGGGATGCATGCTGGTGGCGCGGGCGATCGCGACGCGCTGGCGCTGCCCGCCGGAGAGCTGGTCGGGCCTGTGGTCGGCTCTATCCGTCAGCCCATAGTTCTTCAGCAATTCCGTGACTCGCGACTTGCGTTCGGCGGGATCGATGCCCGCAAGTATCATCGGCAGCTCGATGTTCACCGCCGCAGTGAGGCGCGGCACCAGGTGGAAAGACTGGAACACGAAGCCGATCTTTTCGCTGCGCACCTTTGCCTGCTGCACGTCATCCAGTGCAGTGACATTTCCGCCATCCAGCTTGTACGTGCCGGAACTCGGCCTGTCCAGCAGGCCGATCAGATTGAGCAAGGTGGATTTCCCGGAACCGGACGGCCCCATGATCGAAACGTAATCGCCCGCCGCGATGTTCAGGTCGATGCCGCGCAACGCGGCGACCTGCTGATCACCCACCGTGAAGCTGCGGCTGACTTGGCTAAGGGCTATCATTCAAATACGGTTCCGGTTGAAGTCCGTTGGATGAAAGGATTCACAGATAATTCGAAGCTGAGCTTTAGTTATCTGCCAAATAAATATGGCCTGCTTTCAACTCCAAGTCAGACCGTACCAAAACGGGCATGATCCATACGCGCTTACGTAATGTTCTACCTGGGCCGTGTGGTTGTATACGCCAGTGGCCGCGCCGCCAATGAGCAGACATTTCGCTGCCAACACCGTGCGCTTCGCTCGTTTTCTCAAATTCCATTCCGCACAGATTCACGATGTTGTAGCCCATTGACAGCAGCTTTGATGTTGCGCGTTGCTTTGCCTTGTACGTAGTGGCGCGACTGATCTTCTCGATCATTGAAGGTGGCGTACCATCTACCCAGCGTTTCTCGATGTCATCGCGGTAGTGCGTGAGATACGCCAAGCCGTTGATGACAAGTTTCATACTTTCCATAAACACCGGAAATGCGCGTTGGTATTCGTCCACTCGATCTATAGCTGTTTGATGAGCGCGACTTACAATCCCCATTTCAGCAGCCTTCGCCTCGTGTTTGGCAACCCCATCCAGCGATTGCTTGATCTCCCCTTTCAGCGCAGCTTCGGATGCCTCTTCGACAGATAAGGACAAATCGGCCTTGCTCAAACTGAGGTAGTAATACTTTTCCCAGCGATTAAACCAAGGCTTATCTGAAGGCTGACCGCGCGTGGTTAAAAGGATTTGAATGCTATGACCCGAATTGTCAGTGATATAAGCCCCATCTATCTTTGCACCATCCCCAAATGGTTCTAGGTCTGCTTGCACGCCGAAGCTGAGATACACCGTCGGATACGGCAGAACGATTTCGCCAATGGCGAAATCTGCCACATCGGTGCGCCTGAAAGCCTGCGTTAAGCCCTCACCGAAATGAAATATATTCCGGCCCGCACCCACAAAGGCCAGATAGTGCATCGCCATGCTGAAATCGCTCATCAAGACATGCGTGGATTCTGGGCGGTCATCACGCGGCACCAATGATATGTCTTCATTGTATTGAAGACTCAGCACTTCCTGTACGTGCTCGAATACCTCACGAGTTACCAATTCAAAACCCATATTGGGCATCTGTTTTTCCAGTTGCCGAATAACTGGCCTGCCCTTGCGATACCGTTCCGGGTGGTAGTGCTGCATGATTTCATCATTATTCATTTTTGTTTCATGCATCTGTCATTAGCTTGCGGATCATTTCCCTGCCTTCCCCACTTCCGGCTGCACCCGCACCCCTGCCTTCACCCCTGCCTGGTCGAGCGACATCACGATCTGGTCGCCTTCGTTCAGCCCGGCGGTGATTTCGGTGCGATCCCAGTTGGCCAGGCCGGTGGTGACGGTGCGCTCTTCGAGAATGCCGTTGGCACCGTAGAGCAGCACATGCTTGCCTTCGAGCAACGCTTGCGTGGGGATGCGCAGCACGTTCGCGTGCGCGTCATGCACGATCTCGACATCGGCGCTGTAGCCGACCAGCAGATTTTCAGCGTTCGGCGCCTCAACGAATTCCACCTCGACTTCCACGGTGCGCGCCTGTTTCTCCAGCTCCAGCACGTAGGGGGCGATACGCTTGACCTTGCCTGCAAAGGTCTTGCCCTTGATCGCGTCCAGCGTGATGCGTGCTTCCTGCCCGACCTTGATGTTGGCTGCATCCACTTCGTCGATCGGGGCGCTGACGAACATGCAGCTATCATCAATCAGATCGATTGCCGGCAGCGTCGGAATCCCGGGTGGAGAAGGCGTGGCATATTCGCCCAGCTCGCCGCTGATGTCGGCAACGATGCCGCTGAACGGGGCGCGCAACACCATGCGCTGCAGACTGGCATTCGCCACGGCGATCCGGGAACGGCTCTGATCGATCTGGCTGCGGGCGACCTCGCAACCGGCACGGCTCACCGTGGCTGCGGATACTTTCTGATCCAGCCCTTCGGCGGAAATAAATCCCTTCTCTCTGAGTTGTTGCGCGCGCGCGGCTTCCTTTTCGGCCAGGTCTGCCTGCACACATGCCTGCTGTTCCTGCGTCTGCGCAGTGGCGAGCTGTTCCTGCGACAGGCGCTTTTGCGCTTCCAGATCATCGTTCCACAATTCCAGCAACACCTGATCGGCCTTGACGCGCTGTCCCTTTTTCACCAGCAGATGCGCGATCTGGCCTCCCGCCGGCGGGGCCAGCTTGGCGCGGCGGCACGCCTTGACCGTTCCCGCGCGCGTGTTGTTCACCGTCGCTTCCACCACCCCGCGCTCGACCTTGACCAGCTGCACGCGCAACGGCGCGGGACGAGTGAAGTACCAGACCGCAATCGCCGCCAGCACCACACCCGCAAGCCACGGCAGGTAGCGAATAACAATATTACGTTTATCGCGCGAAAAATCAGTCATACAAATCCCTGTAAAATGAACTATGCGCCGATCTGGTTAATCTCGATACTGATATGCACCAGTTCTTCGTGGATGCTTAACTGTTGCTTGAAATATTCCGGCGATACTTCATTATCCGTCGCAAGACTCAGGATGCAAGCGTACTTTCCTTTCCCCACGCGCCATACATGCAAGTCGCTGAGTATGGCCTTGACCGGTGAAGCATCTATGACCTCGCGTATCTCGGCCACCACCGGAGCATTCATCTCGGCGTCCAGCAGCACACGCCCGGTATCGCGCAACAAACCGTAAGCCCACACGGAAACCAATGTCGCGCCCACCAGCCCCATCACCGGATCCAGCCAGCTTGCCCCCCACAGCTTGCCGCCGAACAGCGCGATGATGGCCAGCACGGACGTCGCCGCATCGGCCAGCACATGCATATAGGCCGAGCGCAGGTTCAAGTCGTGATGGCCATGGTGAGCATGGTCGTCGTGGCCGTGCGCATGATCGTGATGTGCATCATCGTGATGCATGGGCTCATGATCGTGGTGATGACCGTCCTTGAGCAGCCAGGCTGAGGCGAGGTTGACCAGCAGGCCGACGATCGCGATCGCAATGGCCTGGTCATAGTGTATCGGGCTGGGCGCGACCAGCCTTTCTATGGATTGATAAATCATCAACCCTGCCACCATCACCAGAAAGATCGCGCTGGTATAGCCGCCCAGCACTTCGATCTTCCATGTGCCGAATGAAAAGCGCGGATCGTGGGCGTATTTTCTGGCGTAAACGTAAGCGAAGACCGACAGCCCCAGCGCAACCGTATGCGAACTCATATGCCAGCCATCTGCCAGCAAAGCCATCGAGTTGTAATACCAGCCGCCGGTGATTTCGATCACCATCATCACCGCGGTAAGAATAGCCACGCGCAGCGTGCTTTTTTCGGCGAGCGGGTTGCCTTCGTCAAACCGGTGGGAATGTTTGAAGCTATCGTCAGCAAGAACTTGTGTCATGGATTTATTTATCGAGTTATCGGATGTGCAGCATACTGAGCGGTATTTTACAGCGTGAAACGATTTGCAGCGTCAAATTGTCTCTATCGGCTTATCCCTGCTTAGGGCGGTTGCCTGTAATTTGCCCCGGCTTTGTTCCTGCCTGACTGCACAATAATTGCAGCGAAAGCGGATCACGCCAACATTAGAGACTGGAAATCCGCGCTCAACCCCTTTACTATTCAGCGCGATGAACGGATGCCACGGCATGGACGAGTCCCGTTTACACGCAATTCAGAGGGTACCCGCACATATGGAAAATCCGGCATCAAACACAGCAGAAAAATTCGCGTTGAAGACCGGTTCGTTTATCGGCAAGCCAACGGTCCAGTGGATTCTGGGTCTGGTTACATTCACCTGCATTTTCATTTACCACACTTATCCACTGGGACTGAGTGATTTCTGGTGGCACCTGAACACAGGCCGCTGGATATGGGCACATGGCGGCATGCCGGCCGATGACCCGTTCCTGTTCAGTTCGGTCTCTCCGCTGGATGCCAGAGCTGAACTGATTTTACGCGGCTATCCGCTATCCCAGATGCTATTTTTCGGCTCCTATGCGTTGGCAGGCGCAAATGCCCTGGTAATGCTGAAGGGCTTGCTGATGACTCTGTTCTACGGCCTGCTGTGGAATCACTTTAGACGCAGTGGGGTACACCCCATATCTGCTTTAGCCATCGTTGGAGCATTGCCGCTTTTGTTCTTCCGCTTCGATGAGCTGCGTCCGCAATTGTTTTCGTTCATTTTCACTTTGCTGACACTGCAACTGGTCGAAGATTTCCTGGCCAAGGAAAGAAGCGGGAGGCCGGCAAAACAATACCTGTTACTGCTCCCGGCCATCATGCTGCTTTGGGCGAATCTTCATCGGGGCTTTATCATCGGGATAGGGATCTTGTTTGTGTTTCTCTTTGCCGAATGGATCGCCCGCAAGAACAACCGCAATCCTTTATCCGATGACGCGTACCGGCGTTTGCTGATCCTGGCGATCGTTTCGGCTGGAATCTCATTCATCAACCCGGTGGGCATCACCGCGACCTGGGCAAGCTTCACCGAGGTTTCCGGACCATTTTCGAAAGTGATCGACGAGTTCCTGGGGACGCTGAGATATTTCGATTTCATCGGCATGAAACATATCGGCTATCTTGTTGTGGCGGCGGCAGCCGTTCCGGCGCTTGCACTGTTGCTGAAATGGAAGGATCTCAGCATGGCCCACCTGCTGTTGCTGGTATCGTTCCTGGCTGCCGGAATCATGTCCTTCCGCTTCAGCCTGCTGATGGTGGCGGTGGTGCTTGCGATTGCCGGTGTTTATTTCGCGCGCGATCTTAACCGCTGGCTGGGGAGCGCCAAGGGCATCCCGATGATTCTGCTGTGGTGCGTCTCGACGGGATTCCTGGCAAACTCGGCACTAAGCCGGACATCGCTACCCATTACACCACGGGCCACTTCTCCGCTGGAGGCAGGCGTGATCCCTTCCGCGGCCGTGGATTACCTTGTTCAATCCAAACCAGCCGGGAACGTCTACAATTTTTTCGAATACGGCGGCTACTTGAGCTGGCGCCTGTACCCGCAAAAGATTTTTATCGATCAAAGAAACCTGTCCTGGGATACTTACGAAGAATATTCACATTGTTGGCGCGGCGATTACTCCGGAGTGTTCAGCAAGTACCGGATAGGCGTGGTCTTTTATCCAGTCTATGAGAGGCCTTCCGGCAAGTTGTCCAGGCTCGTTGGCGGACTGCTCAACGATAAGCAATGGGGGGTCGGCTACTATGATGGGCGGGATATCATTTTCTTGAAACTTGATATTAACGACAATCAACCTCTGCTCGACAAAGCTGCGGTCGCTGAAAACATACTCAGGCGTTTCTGAACGGAAGAAATATCGGCAGAATTGGTGCTGGAGAGAGGAATCGAACCTCCGACCTACGCGTTACGAGTGCGTTGCTCTACCAACTGAGCTACTCCAGCAAAACCGGGTGCGATTATAGGGGACGAATTCCAGGCCCTCAATCTTTATCAAACTCAGGCAGTCCACAACCTTGAAAGACAGCTCTTCCGGACATGGAATTGAAAGTCCTGAATGCTTGTAGGAAGTAATCGTTAGTGCCAGCAATATGCTTCAACGCTGAACGGTTGGGGCTTGCCTTCGATTTCATTAAGCAGCAGTTCTGCGCTGGCAAAGGACATGGTCACGCCGTAGCGAAAATGCCCGCTGTTTGCATAGAGATTGGCGAAGCGAGGATGCCGTCCGATGGTGGGGATGTTGTCCGGCGAACCGGGACGGAAGCCGGCCCAATGCTGCACCGGCATCAGTTCACGCCAGCCAGGGAAGATTTCGCGCACGCGCCGCAACAGGCTGTCGCGCGCCTCGACGGTGGTGGACCTGTCGAAGCCGACATCTTCCAGTGTGCTGCCGACCAGCACATGGCCATCGCGGCGCGGGATGAAATACAGATTTTCTTTGAGCAGGATCTGCCGGAACGGTGGTGTGTCGAACTTGAACAACAGGATTTGTCCGCGCATCGGACGGATATCCATATTGAGCGCGTGTTCGCCCAGCAGCATTTTGCTCCATGCGCCCGCCGCAACGATGTAGGCATCCGCGCTGAATCTGCCTTGCGCGGTTTGCAGCGCAACGACACGCTCGCCTGCGATCTCGAACTTTTGCACCTCATGTTGTTCGAGGATCACGCCGCCAAGCATTTCCACGCGCTGGCGCAGCGCATGCAACAGGCGCGGGTTGCGCACCTGCGCGACTTCCGGCAACAGCAGACCCGCCCCCTGTTGGCCCGACAAAAATCCATCCAGCTTCACCGGCTGCAAAGCAACCTGATGTTTTGCACACCATTGCCCGGCTAGCTCCGCCTGGTAGGGCGGCAACAGCAACATGCCGCTGCGTTGATATTCTGGATCGATACCGGTGGAGTCATGCAGCTCGGCAGCAGCCGCGCCGAACATCTTCATTCCGCGTAGCGCGAGGCGCGTTACAGGCTCTTGATAATCCCAGGGGCATAATGGCGAGAGGATGCCGCCGCCTGCCCAGGATGCTTCCCGCCCCACTGTGCCGCGCTCGACCAGCGTCACGTGATAACCCGCTTGCAGCAGGGCTTGCGCGCTGGTCAGGCCGATCACGCCGCCGCCGATGATCAGGAAATCCTTTTTCATGCGCGAAATAAAATCAGGGCTGCGCGACGATCGGGATCAATGTCTTGGGCAATGGAAACACCACGTTCTCGACGATGCCGTGCAATTCGACCACTTTCGTCCCGCCCATTTTTTCCAGGCGGGCGATCACGCCTTGCACCAGAACCTCTGGCGCGGATGCGCCCGCGCTGATGCCCACATGCGTTTTGCCGGCGAACCACTCCGGCTGCAATTCACTCGCATCGTTCACCAGATAGGCAGGCAAGCCGACGTTGGCGGCGACTTCGCGCAAGCGGTTTGAATTCGAGCTGTTCGGCGAACCGACCACGACCACAGCGTCACATTGCTTGACCAGCAGCTTTACCGCATCCTGGCGATTTTGCGTGGCATAGCAGATGTCGTCTTTCTTCGGGCCGGTGATGAACGGGAAACGCGTCTTCAGCGCGGCGATGATCGTGCTGGCATCATCCACGGACAGCGTGGTTTGCGTGACATAGGCAAGATTCTTCTCGTCATTCACCTTGAGGCCGGCGACCTGTTCCGGAGATTCCACCAGATACATGCCGCCTGTGCTCTGCCCCATCGTACCTTCCACTTCGGGGTGACCGGCGTGGCCTATCATCACGATCTCCTTGCCCTGCTCGCGCATCCGCGACACTTCGATATGCACTTTGGTCACCAGCGGGCAGGTCGCATCGAACACGGTCAGTCCGCGCGCTTCGGCTTCGTGGCGAACTGCCTGCGACACGCCGTGCGCGCTGAAGATCAGGATGCTGCCGCTCGGCACATCCGCCAGATCCTCGATGAAGATCGCCCCCTTCTTGCGCAAGCCGTCCACCACAAATTGGTTGTGCACCACTTCATGGCGCACGTAAATCGGCGCGCCGTGCAGAACCAGTGCGCGCTCGACGATCTCGATGGCACGATCCACGCCGGCGCAAAAGCCGCGGGGATTAGCGAGTAGCAAGTCCATTTTTATCTTTCATGAAACTGTCCAGAATAAGCAAAAATGCTCCGCAGGTGATAGAAGAATCGGCAAGATTGAACGCAGGGAAGTAGTGTACTCCCCAATGGAACGACAAGAAATCCACCACATAACCGAAAGTAAGGCGGTCGATCAGGTTACCCAGGGCTCCGCCCAGTATCATGCTCAACGCCCAGGAAAACAACATCTGCCGGTAGTGCCTGCGCAGCAGCCAGACTATCCAGCCTGAAGCGGCGACGGCGATGATGCTGAACAACCAGCGCTGTATCCCGCCGGCATCGTTCAGGAAACTGAACGCCGCGCCGGTATTGTGCGCCAGCACCAGATCGAAAACTCTGAGCACGGTGAAAGTTTCGCCGAAGGCGAAGTGACTGATGATCCATGCCTTGCTCAATTGATCGAGCAGTATCACCAGCGCGCTCAATCCCAACCAGCGATTAAGCATATTTCCGCGCCTCGCCGCTGCCATACAGATTGCTCACGCAACGACTGCACAGCGTTGGATGTTGCGTATCCGCGCCGACATCTTCACGGTAATGCCAGCAACGCTCGCACTTGGTGTGGGAACTGGGCGTTACTTTGATTTTTACTTCTCTATCTTCATGCAGATGCACCGTGGCGCGCGAGGTGATGAATACAAAACGCAGGTCGTCACCGATGCGCGATAGCAACTCATATCTTTCCTTGTCGGCATACACATCAATTTCAGCTTGTAACGCCGAGCCAATCACGCCTGCAGCGCGCTGCTCTTCCAATTTCTTGTTCACCTGTTCGCGCAGGTTGCGAACAGTACTCCAAGCGAGGTACGTTGCAGCCGAGCTGCCAGTATCTTTTGGAGGCTCATACCACTGCTGCTCGAACACGCTTACGTCATCCTTGCCGTTCATCACCGCCCATGCTTCCTCGCCAGTGAAGCTGAGTATCGGCGCCATCAGCCGCACCAAGCTGTGCGCGATGTGATACAGCACATTCTGCGCGGAACGGCGCGCATGCGAATTTCCACCTGCGGTATACAACCTGTCCTTGAGTATGTCGAGATAGAAACCGCCCAAGTCTTCCGAACAGAAAGTGTGCAGCTTTTGCACCGCAAGATGAAACTCGTAATATTCATAATCGTGCTGAATTTCACTTTGCAACGTATTCGTCAAGACCAGCATATAACGGTCGATCTCCAGCCATTGCTCGACCGGCAGCGCGTGCATGGCATGGTCGTAGTCAGCAATATTGGCCAGTAAAAAACGCAAGGTGTTGCGGATGCGCCGATAGCTTTCCACCACGCGTTTTAGAATCTCATCCGAGATGGTCAGCTCGCCGGAGTAGTCGGTTGCTGCCACCCACAAACGCAGGATATCGGCACCAAGCGTGTCGAAGATCTTTTGCGGCGCGATCACGTTGCCCTTGGATTTCGACATCTTGTGCCCGTTGCCGTCAACCACAAAACCGTGCGTCAGCAAGGCGTTGAAAGGCGCACGGCCATTGATTGCACAACCGGTCAGCAAGCTGGACTGGAACCAGCCGCGGTGCTGGTCGGAGCCTTCCAGATACAAGTCTGCCAAATAATAATCGGAGTCCGAATGCAACTCCGCCCGGCGCTGCAACACCGAAGCGTGTGTGACACCCGAATCGAACCACACATCCAGCGTATGGCTGAGCTTCCTGTAGTGCTCCGCTTCTGGGCCCAACAGATCCACCGAGTTCAGGCTGAACCATGCCTCGATGCCATCGCGCTCGACCAGCTTGGCCACCTGCTCCAGCAATTCCATCGTGCGCGGGTGCAATTGGCCGGTTTCCCTGTGCACGAAGAACGGCATCGGCACCCCCCAGCTGCGCTGGCGCGATACGCACCAGTCAGGACGATTCCTGATCATCGCCTCCAGGCGGGCGCGCCCCCAGCTCGGAAAAAATTCGGTTTGCTCGACCGCCCTGTTTGCCAGATCACGCAAAGACATGCCATCGTGTTTCTCGGGTTTCCCGGAGTGCGAACGTTTTTCCTGCACCAGACTTTCAACATCGGCAGTCACGCCAGACGCAACGTTATCCATGCCGATGAACCACTGCGGAGTGGAACGGAAGATGATCGGGGTCTTGTGCCGCCAGCAGTGCGGATAGCTGTGCTGTACTTTTTCCATATGCAGCAAATGTCCGCTGGCTTGCAGTGCAGCGATCACCACATCGTTGGCTTTCCACACGAACAGTCCGCCGACCAGCGGCAGGCTGGCGGTGAACTTGCCGTCGTCGCCGACCGGATTGTCGGTCGGCAGATTATATTTCTGGCCGACGAAGTAATCGTCCAGGCCATGCGCCGGCGCGGTATGCACCAGGCCGGTACCCGCTTCCAGCGTGACATGCTCGCCGCAGATGATGGGCACACTGCGCTCGTAGAACGGGTGCTGCAACAACAATCCTTCCAGTGCTGAACCCTTGCAGGTGGCCGCCAGGCCGTCGCCGCGGTCATTGCTGCCTCCCAACTGGTAGCGGGCCAGGCACTGGGTCGCGAGATCGTATGCAAGTATCAGGTAGCCCTTGGGGGTCTTGATCAAGTCATATTGCAGCTCGGGGTGCACGCTGACTGCCTGGTTGGCGGGCAAAGTCCACGGCGTGGTGGTCCATATCACCGCATATACCTTGGCATCGCCAGGAAGCGAGACACCGAATGCCTTGCCCAGCGCTGCCTTGTCCTTGACCTCGAAACCCACGTCGATCGCAGGCGAACTCTTGTCCTCGTATTCCACTTCAGCCTCGGCCAGCGCGGACTGGCAATCCAGACACCAATTCACCGGCTTGTAGCCCTGGTACAAATAACCGCGCTGATAGATCTTGCCCAGCGCGCGCATGATGTCGGCCTCGGTCCTGAAATCCATGGTGAGATAAGGATGCTCCCAATCGCCCAGCACGCCGAGACGGATGAAATCTTTTTTCTGCCGCTCGATCTGCTCGGCGGCATAGGCGCGGCACAGCGCGCGGAATTGCGCGGGCGGGATCGCCTTGCCATGCTTCTTCTCCACCTGCAATTCGATCGGCAGGCCGTGGCAATCCCAGCCCGGCACATAAGGCGCGTCGAAGCCCGCCAAAGTTTTGGACTTGATGATGATGTCCTTGAGTATCTTGTTCACCGCATGGCCGATGTGGATGTCGCCATTCGCATAGGGCGGGCCGTCGTGCAGGATGAACACGGGCTTGCCCCGCTTGGCGGCGCGGATCTTTTGATAGCGTTGCTGTGCCTGCCAGCGCGCCAGCATCTGCGGCTCGCGTTTGGCGAGGTCGCCGCGCATCGGGAACAGGGTGTCGGGCAAATTCAGTGTGGCTTTGTAATCTGTCATTTCGGATAATCAGTCATGTTGTTCGAACCATTTCTTTGCTTGCTCCACATCCAAGGCGATCTGCCGCGTCAGCGTTGCCAGATCCGGATATTTTTCTTCATCGCGCAGCTTTTGCAAAAACTCCACGCGCAAATGCCTGCCATAAACCTGTTGCGAAAATTCGAACAGATGCGCCTCTAAAACCGGCTTGTCATCCTGCTTCACTGTCGGGCGCACGCCCAGGCTGGCCACGCCCTGCAGCACGCCCAACCCTTCGGCATGTACCTGCACTACAAAAATGCCGGACAGCGGCGGACGATTGTGTTTCAACTGGATGTTCGCGGTGGGAAAACCTATTTTTTTCCCCATCCCGTCACCGTGCACCACCCGTCCGCTGATGCTGTAGTGCCGCCCCAGGTATCGCTGCGCCTCGCGTATCTGTCCGGCCAGCAAAGCCGCACGTATCGCCGTGCTGGATATCCGCACCCCGTCTTGCATCACACTGCGTACCGCATGCACTTCAAATCCGAGCTTCACCCCGACCTTTTCCATCAGCGCAAAATCGCCGCTGCGTCCGCTGCCGAAACGGAAGTCGTCGCCGATCAACACGAACCTGGCAAACAATTTTTCATGCAGCTTATTGATAAAATCCACCGCGCTCATCTGCGCAAAGTGCGCATTGAAACGGCACACATGCACACGGTCTATGCCCAGCGCTGAAAAAAACTCCAGCTTCTCGCGCAGGCTGGTCAATCGTGCCGGCGCTTGCTGCGGCGCGAAAAATTCGCGCGGATGCGGCTCGAAGATCACCACTGCCGTTTGCAGGCCGCGCGCTTGCGCCACCGCAAGCAGTTCGCTGAGCAAAGCCTGATGGCCCAGATGCACACCGTCGAAATTACCGATGGTGAGTGCGACAGGCTGAAGGTCCAGGGAGTAAAGTCCGCGAAGAATCTGCATAGCGGGCGAATTATACAGTAGGGTCCAGCAAGCGTAGCGCATCGCACCATTGATCGTACAACATGCGGAGCATTGCCCGTTGGTTTTATTGCGCCCTGCGCGGGCTCAGCGCGAACGGAACGGTGATCAGGATGGCAGCAGTTGCGCGCGCAACGCCGCACAGCGCGGATTGGGTGAACCGTCCGCTTCCAGCACGTCGAATTCGCGGCAAGGGGACGGACGCTGCGGATAGATGCTGCACGAGACCCGCTTACCCACCTCGCCTTCGAGCGCCACGCAGCGCACCGGTTTGCTGGCCGTTCCCTTCATGCAGCGCAGTTGCGGCGAAATTTTTTCGGTGAGTTGTGCCGGGACGATGCCGCCGGGCGCATCGTCCGCCTCGCCCCAATAGAAGGATACGCGGAAATTGGCGCAGCACGCGCCGCAGGTCTGGCAGGGATTGGTGGTCAAAATGACCTCGCTGGCCGCCAGCATATTGTTCAAATTTTTTTCAGGAACTCCGGCTTCAGCCGCAGGCCTTTGACCTTGTCGGAGTTCCCCTCGACCGCCTCATCGCCTTCTCCGATGCGGATATTCTTGATCACCGTGCCTCTTTTCAGCGTAACGGATGAACCTTTCATCTTCAGGTCCTTGATGACTTGCACCGAGTCGCCTTCTTTGAGCACATTGCCATTGCTATCTTTCACATCCATTACATTTCCTTCCGAACATTAAGCCGTCCCGCCCACCGTCAAACCGTCGATCCTTACCGTCGGTTGCCCCACGCCGACCGGCACGCTCTGGCCTTCCTTGCCGCAGGTGCCGACACCTGAATCGAGCGCCATGTCGTTGCCTATCATCGAGATGCGCGTCAGCACGTCCGGGCCGTTGCCGATCAGCGTCGCGCCTTTCACCGGACGGGTGATTTTGCCGTCTTCGATCATATAGGCCTCGGCGGTGGAGAACACGAATTTGCCGCTGGTGATATCCACCTGACCGCCGCCGAAATTCACCGCGTACAGGCCGTGTTTGACCGAGGCGATGATCTCTTTCGGGTCCTTGTTGCCGTTCAGCATGTAGGTGTTGGTCATGCGCGGCATAGGCAGATGCGCATAGGATTCGCGCCGCGCGTTGCCTGTCACCGGCACACCCATCAGCCGCGCGTTCAGCGAATCCTGCAAATAACCCTTGAGGATGCCGTTCTCGATCAGCGTGGTGCATTGGGTGGGATTGCCCTCATCATCCATCTGCAACGAGCCGCGCCGCCTTGCCAGCGTGCCGTCATCCACCACGGTCACGCCTTCCGCCGCGACGCGCTCGCCGACCCGGCCGGAAAATGCCGAACTGCCCTTGCGGTTGAAGTCGCCTTCCAGCCCATGGCCGATCGCTTCGTGCAATAAAATGCCCGGCCAGCCGTTGCCCAGCACCACGGTCATGTTGCCTGCCGGTGCGGGTGCGGCGTCCAGATTGGTCACCGCCTGGTGCACGGCCTGCGCCGCATATTTGCGCAGCATCGCATCGTCGAAATAAGCGTAGTCGAATCGCCCTCCTCCGCCCGCCGAGCCCTGCTCGCGCTTGCCGTTGCTCTCAACGATGACCTGCAGCGACAAGCGCACCAGCGGGCGGATGTCGGCATTCATCAGGCCGTCGCTGCGCGCCACCATGACCACTTCATATTCTCCCGCCAGTCCGGCCATCACCTGCACCACGCGCGGATCGAGCGCGCGCGCATAGCCTTCGAGGCGTTCCAGCAACGCGACCTTGTCGGCATCCTTGAGGCTGGCGATCGGGTCGTGCGGCAGAAAGATCTCGCGCCGCGAACCGTGATGCAGCACCGGCACAGACTGTGTGCCGCCCTGCCGCGCGATCGCGCGCGTGGCTTGAGCCGCGCTGTCCAGCGCGTTCAGGCTGATGTCGTCTGAATAGGCGAAGGCGGTCTTCTCTCCGCTCACCGCGCGCACCCCGACACCCTGGTCGATGTTGAAACTGCCGGATTTGACGATGCCTTCTTCCAGCGACCAGCTCTCGGCGCGGCTGTACTGGAAATACAGGTCGGCGTAGTCAAGCTTGTGCGCCATCATGCTGGCGAACACCTGCTCGATATGGCCAGTCTCGATGGAATAAGGAACAAGCAGCGCCTGCTGCGCGGTGGCGAACAGCGTATCGAAAGCGGGATTTTGTTGTAGGGTATTCATCCCGATTTTTTCCTTATCAAGCACAGCTGAATAAAATGCGATGTGTCAGTGCGGGCAGGCTGCTGCGCAGGCTGGCCTGATAGGATGGATTCACATCCGCGACCACCACGCCCGAACCGCGCGGCAAACGATCCAATACGCGTCCCCACGGATCGACGATCATGCTGTTGCCGTGCGTCTCGCGCCCGTTGACATGATAGCCCCCCTGGGCTGCGGCGATCACATAAGCCAGATTCTCGATCGCGCGCGCGCGCACCAGCACTTCCCAGTGCATCTTGCCGGTGGTTTCGGTGAATGCCGAGGGCAGCACAATGATGTCAACATCCTTCATCGAGCGGAACAGCTCGGGAAAGCGCAGGTCATAGCATATTGCCAGACCGATACGCCCGAACGGGCTGTTTATCACCACCACTTGTTTGCCCGGCTGTATGGTTTTTGCTTCGTGATAATTTTCGTTGCCGAGTTCCAGGTTGAACAAATGGATCTTGTCATAGCGCGCCACCTGCTCACCGTGTTCATCGAACACCAGGCAAGTATTCATGACCTTGTCCGGAGAGCTGGCCGCCAGCGGGATCGAGCCTCCCACCAGCCAGACCTTGTATTTGCGGGCGGTTTCGCTGAGGAAAGATTGGATCGGCCCTTGCCCGGGCTGCTCGCGCACTTTGACCTTGTCCTGATCGGTCATGCCCATGATGGCGAAAAATTCCGGCAACACCACTAGGCGCGCGCCTTGTTCGGCTGCTTTGGCGATCAGACGCCGCGCTTCGCTCAAATTACCCGCGACATTCGGACCGGAAGCCATCTGGATGGCGGCCACCTTGAATGCGTTAACTTGCGCGGCAATGCGTTTCTGTGTGGAATCACCTGCTGACATAATTTTCTTCCTATTCGCTCGGGTTACTTTGTTTTGGTTGCGACGCGCCCCGGCCAACCCTGACCACGCTGGGATCGCTCCATGTACCGCTGACATTGTATTCAAATGACACCAACTTATCGAGCGGATCGCCCAATACTTTGTTGGCAATGAGCGAACCGATGCCCACCGCCGGGTTGACGGCAAACAAACCGATCAACGAGACAGTATCTCCCAAAGTGGGCAAGACCTTCACTCGCAGATCTTGCGTTTCATGATTCAAATCCACGCTGCCTTTCATGGTCACTTTGGCAGACGACCCATAGATGCGGAAATCCTGACTCTCGATTACCCCGTTTTTTATTGTGGCATTGCCGTTGATGTTGTCGAACTGGAAGCCCGCACTGAACACATCGGTAAAACCGAGGGCGACATGTTTAGGCAGATCCTGCAGGCTGAGCACGCTGAGCAATTTGCCGGCACCCGGATCCATTTTCAGGAACTGCCCCTTGCCGGTATCCAGCTTGAGCGTGCCGTTCAGGGTTGCATAACTGAATTCGTCCGGCGAGCCTGCCCATGACAAATTAGCCACCAGCCTGCCACTTCCGCCCTTGACGGTATTGGGATAGCCGGAGCGCCCCAGTATCTTGCCCGCATCGCTGATATCCAGCACCAGATTGACCTGTGATCGCAACTGCCCTTCCGCTTCGCTCCAGACTCCATCGCCCGCCAGATTCCCGTCCGGGTTGGTGATGTTCAGACGACGCAGTTGCCAATCCGTGCCGGCCGGATTTCCAACCAGTTCAAAGTGACCGATCTGTTTGCCTTTTAGTTGCAGATTCTCAATCGAGATATCCAGTGCGGGCACATCGCCGGGATGCATTTGCGAGTTAGGCGTCTTGACAATGTTTTCGATTTTGCCCGGCAGTGCTAGTTGATCGGGTTCAATGGCCTGCGAGGATTGTTCTTCATTCATCCCTTGCAGATTGCTCAAATGCGCGCGGAACAGGCTGCCCGCTTCATATCCGTGCGGCTCCCATACCACTTCGCCGTTCAGCGCGTTGCTGGACAGTTGCGCCACCAATCCGTCGCCGCGTCTGGAGGCATCGATATGCAATGCACTGACACTCTGTCCATAGCCGGTTAGTTTTTCGATATTCAGATTTACTCCTGCGATCGGCAATGCCTGACCAGCTTTCCCCGCACCGCCTGTCAAACCCTCCCAGCCTTGCAGCGACAACGCCGGTAGATTGCCGGCCAACCACACGCCATTCCTGACCCGTGATAATTTCTGCGCTCTTTTAAATTCCGGAGACTCGCCCTGGGCACCAAAACTGATCATGCCGCGCTTGATGACCATCGCACCACTTTCGCGGCGGCGCTCCAGTCGAGCGTTAAGCAGATTACCCAGTTGAACGGAAATCACATCCTGCCCCTTGGCAACAGAGCCTTCTTTGCTCTGAACGGGCCGCTTCGACAGGCTCAGGACAGGGTTTCTTTCCACGCGCAAGGTCATCACCTCGTCGGCGCGTTTGGAAAACGGTTGCGGCAAACTCGAACTGACTCCCCGCAAATCGGAATTGATGATGATCCGTGCGGATTTTTTTACCACTCGGACATCGGCATCCCAAGCCGTGCTGCCATGCAAATAATCCAGCAGCGGATGTGGCTCGTTCTTGCGCAGAATATCGACGTTGCTGCGCCCTTTAAGTGTGGCGTGCACAGCGCCTCCTTCGATGGTCTGCACATTGATGCTGGCCGGCCCGCCCAATATTTCTGCAGATACGTCGCTGGCCTGCATACCTGCCTCAGTGAAAGACAAAGTCCCGCGAGTGTTGCGCAGCAACGGCACTCCTTCGCCCAATGCGATATTATTATCCTGGACTTTGATCGTGCCAGACACCTCAACCGGTTTATCGCCCTTCAGCGGAATGCGCGCAAACAGATTCAGGTGCCCGTTGCCGCTGGCACTGATGCCGTCGGTGAAGCCGTCCAGGTAACCGCGCACCGGACTCTTCTGCACGAACTCCAAAAATGCATTGCTCGCGCCCGCAGCTTCACCCTTGATTTCCAGCGACAAGTCCTTGCTCATCATATCCGGCAAAGCGACCGTGACGTTGCGTAAACGCGTGTCAAGTATGGTCGCGGATGGAGAATCCACCTCCAGCCTGTTACCGCGTATCAAAAACTCACCGCTGATGTTTTCGATGCGCGGCCAATTTTGAGCGAATTCCATCACCGCACCCCGCGCATGCCCGCCGATTTCTAACAGCACGTTCTTGGTTCCGTCCAGGGGGAAATCGCTCAGATTACCCTTGATACGGATGCGAAAATCTTCGGTGCTCCCCGCCAGCAGCGCGCCAGCCAGCCAGTCATTACCTTCCTTGTCAAGCGCGACCAGTGGTGTATAACGGGCGGCGCGCCTGATATTGCCACGCGTCAATTTGCCGGTCATATCCAGCACGCCCAATGTGCCGGCCTGAGTCCGATAACTGCCAAACAAATTGCCGGCCAGATCGTCGTTGGCCACTGCGATGTTATCGACATTTATCGACAATTCCCGGCCTTTGCGCTGCCAACCGCCTTGACTGGTCAAGGTAGTGAATGACAAAGGTTCCCGCATCACGCCCGGTGCATCAACAGCCAACCCGCGAGAGTTGACGCTGAACCTGCCACTTGCATCGCTGCCATCCAAATCCGCAGTCAAACCGGAAAAACCGGGCATTTTGCCGACCTGATTTACAGCAAGACTATCAAAATGTCCCTTGAGTCTGTAATTGTCAGGCTGTTGGGGTGGGCCTTGCCATTGCGCATCCAGATTGGACACCTTCCCCCTCGGTTCATATGCATCCAGACGTGCACGCAGTTCTGGTTCCATCGGCAAGAATTTTGCCAAGCTGGCAAGACTTTCCAGTTGCAACATATTTGCTCGTATTTCACCGCTGGCATGCTGTCTATCGTTTGAATTTACGGTGCGAAAGTAAAAATCGGTGGGTTGAAATTCGAGCCCGTTTTGCAATCGCATCGCCAAATGCCTGGTGGAAACTTCGAATCCGCCGGCTACTTCTTGCCATGCCGCGCGCCCGTGCACTTCGAGCATCGCCATTTCAGGCACATCTTCGGCAAGTTTGGTGACCACATCCCTCAAGTCCAGATCAGCAGTGATCTGTGTCACCCTGCCGTTTTTGACACCCAGCCAACCGCGCAACGCACCGCGCCCCCGGCTGAACTGGCTGGGCAGGTCAAGCCAAGGCCGCCAGGCAGTCACATCGGTGTAATCAAGCTGAGTAAATAGCTGTCCGTGCCATGTTCCCAGGTTATCAAAACTATCTCCGTAAAATTCACCGCGCACATCGAGCGGGGTCGCCAGTTCGCTTGGCGGTATCGCACGAAGGGCGAACCGGTGTTGACTGAACAACCTGTCAACGCGCAAATTGACATGCTGCAACACCAGCGGCGGTGCATCGCGCTGCTCGTCGACCCAAACGATAAGTGCATTGCGCACCACCATGTTCGACTGACGCAGCACCCAATCGGCAAAATTGTTATTGTGGCCTTGTTTGGAAAGCACCAGATTGCCGATAAAAAATTTTCCTTGCGCATCCCTGCGTATCAGCAGCTCCGGTCTATCGATTTCCAGGCTGGCCAGCCGAAGTTCGGCAGTAAACAGCGATAACCACGATAAGCTGCCATCAATGTGCTGCAGCACCAATACAGGTTGCCGCTGCTCATCCAGTATGCGCACATCGGTAAAATTCAGGTGCGGCAGAAAACCCTGCCAATCTCCCTGTATCCTGCCGATGGTGACCTGATTTCCTATCGCGACTGACAAAGAAGACGTGATCCTGTCATGATATTGCTCGATATCCGGCAATAGCCAATAGCGCAGCGCCATAATGGCAAATGCGATCAGCACAGCCGCAACTGCCAACACAACGATGGCAAATCGCGTCAGCCAATTCAAACTGTGCCAGAACAAACGGACAAGGAAAGCGTTCAACATTGAATAACCGAATGCCTCAAGACGCAAATTCGCGGGAATTAGTGCCTAAAATTTATAATTGGAAGACAATGCGTATTCTAACTTAAGGAGCTTATGAATACCGTAATCTCACCTCATGCAACCTTTGACGACTTGCTGCAAAAGACGTTGTATTGCAGCCGCTATGCCAAGCGGGTGTTGGAGACAGACCACCACCTCCTGAAATGGTTGCAAGAAAACTACTCCTCAGCCTGCAGGCGTGAGGAAATGCAGGTTTTATTGCAGGAATCCGGGCTGGATCTGGCAGATGAAACCGGATTGGCGCAAGCCGTGCGCATGCTGCGCAAGCAAGTGATGGTCAGGCTTATTCTTCGCGATCTGAATGGTCTGGCCGGCTTGGACGAAATCATGCAGACCATGACCGCGTTGGCAGAAGTGTGCATGCAACGCGCTCAAACCTGTCTGATGCTGGCGCTGCATGCCCAATTCGGCAGCCCGCGGGGTGAAACAAGCGCTACAGCACAGGAATTGCTGGTCATCGCCATGGGTAAACTGGGCGGCGGCGAGTTGAATGTCTCATCCGATATCGATTTGATTTTTGTATATCCTGAGGACGGCGAAACGGATGGACCGCACAACCCCCGCATAACACCCTCCGGGTGCAAGAACCTCTGCGAGGCAAAGCCAGGCAATCCGTTACCAGCCGAAGGCTGGACGGAATTGCCACAGGAGGGCGCCGCAGGGTACCCAACGACTGCGCCGTTACCCTCGCGCAGCCCCCGCAAGGAGGACGCCGCAGGGTGCCCAACGGCTGCGCCGTTACCCTCGCGCAGACTGAGCAACCATGATTTCTTTACCAGATTGGGTCGCCGCCTGATCAGTATCGTTAATGAACTCACCGCGGACGGCTATGTGTTCCGTGTGGATATGCGGCTGCGCCCCTACGGTGACAGCGGCCCGCTGGTGATGAGCTTTGCCGCACTGGAAGAGTACCTGGTCAGCCAGGGCCGTGAATGGGAACGTTACGCATGGATCAAGGCGCGGGTCATTGCTCCGTTGGACAGCCCGCACACCGCCGAGCTGATGCATCTGGTGCAGCCATTCGTTTACCGCAAATATCTTGATTTTGGCGCAATCGACTCGATGCGCAAATTGCATGCGCAGATCCGTCAGGAAGTGCAACGCCGCGACCGGTTCAATGACATCAAACTCGGTCCGGGCGGCATACGCGAGATCGAATTCACCGCACAGGTATTCCAGCTGATACGCGGCGGAAGCGATGCCAGGCTGCGCATCCGTCCCACCCGGGACGTATTGCGGCAACTTGGCGAAAATGCTCAACTGCCCGCGCAGGCGGTTGCCGCGCTGGATGCGGCTTACGTGTTTTTGCGCAACTTGGAACACCGCCTGCAATACCTGGATGACAATCAAACCCAGGAATTACCGGAGAAAGCCCAGGACCAGGAAATCATCGCGATTGCGATGGGTTATGCGGATTTTGCTGCCCTGCTCAAGGAACTGGATGGCCATCGCGCGCTGGTCAGCCAGCAATTCGAGCAGATCTTCGGATCGCAGCAGGCGGAACAAGATGATGCGCAATTGTGGCGCGATGGGATCACCGCCGAAGAATTGAAAAAATATCTGGAAAAACTGGGTTATCACGACTCGCAGGAAAGCGCACAACACCTGCTGCAATTGCGCGCCGGCAACCGCTACCGGCAACTGCCCGAGATGAGCAGGCAACGGCTGGACAGACTGATCCCGCAATTCATCACCTTATGCGCGCAGCATGGCGATCCCGATGCAACACTGTCAAGATTGCTGGCCTTGCTGGAAGGCGTCAGCCGGCGCGCTTCCTATCTCGCCTTTTTGGCCGAATATCCGCAGGCCATGCAGCGATTGACCAGGCTGGTCGCCGCCAGCAGTTGGGCGAGTGAATATCTGACCCTGCATCCTGCTTTGCTCGACGAATTGCTGGATGCGCGAGAGATATATCAGCCCCCGCAGTGGCAGCAACTCGACCAAGACTTGCAGACCCGCCTGGATGACTGTGCTGAAGATGCAGAACGGCAACTGGATGTGTTGCGACTTGCACAGCAGGAACAAACCTTTCATTTGCTGGCTATGGATTTGCAAGGCATGTTGCCACTGGAAACCCTCAGCGATCACTTGAGTGATCTGGCCAATCTGATGTTGCGCCATGTGCTGAAGTTGAGTTGGATGACTGTACGCAAGCGGCATCGCGATGACCCGAAATTTGCCATTGTCTCGTATGGCAAACTGGGCGGTAAAGAGCTGGGCTACGCTTCTGATCTGGATCTGATCTTTCTTTATGACGACGATCATCCCGATGCTCAGGAAAACTATGCAAGACTGGCACAGCGCATCAACACCATGCTCGGCAGCTATACCTCATCGGGACGTTTATATGAAACCGATTTGCGCCTGCGCCCGAATGGCGCAAGCGGATTGCTGGTGAGCTCGATTGCGGCATTTTCTGAGTACCAACAAAACGAGGCATGGGTTTGGGAACATCAGGCTTTGACACGCGCCCGCTTCAGCGCAGGTGATGCGCAGATCGGCACAGCTTTCGAGCAAATTCGCCGGCAAGTGCTTTGCCAAACGCGCGAACTGGCGACGTTGCGCAAGGAGATTCTGGCAATGCGCCAAAAGATGCACGACGGCCACCCCAATGACAGCGACCTGTTCGACATCAAGCATGACAATGGCGGCATGGTGGATATCGAATTCATGGTGCAATACCTCGTGCTGGCCTACGCCCATCAATACCCGCAATTGACTGCCAACATCGGTAACCTGGCGCTGCTCAAACTGGCAGGCGAATTCGGCCTCATCCCTGCCGATATTGCCGAGCAAACCCGCACGCTATATCGCACCTTGCGCCAGACACAACATAAAATGAGACTCAACAACCTGTCGCCATGCCGGGTCGAACAAGGCGTAATCGACATCGCCCCATGCAGGGAATTATGGGGAAGGTTGTTCGGGGATGTCCAGGGGAAGAACGGCGCGATATCTTCCTGATGCAGATATATTGAGCCGGCTCATGGCATCACCGCTCAATCGCGCGGTGAGGCGATACATGACCATCTCGCCTTTGCCTTTGACGGTAATAGTGGCGGGCGGCTCGAATGCGTAGTGATGCCGGATGCGATTGTAGGTGACCTTGTCCACCTGGATTATCCCTTCAATGGCCTCATCGGTAAGGCGGCTGGCAACGTTCACCGTGTCTCCCCACAAATCATAGATGAAGCGTTTGGTGCCTATCACCCCGGCAACCACAGGCCCGGTGGCTATCCCGCTGTGAATATCCAGCTTGAATCTGGCCAGGTCAGGATGTTCGGTGACAAAATCACGCATCTCCAAAGCCAGGTCGGCAATATCGCTGGTGTAATTTGAATTGTCGCGATTCAACCCGCCGACCGCCATATAGGCATCACCAATGGTCTTGATCTTTTCCACGCCGTGTTTTTCACACAATTGATCGAAACCGGAGAATATGGTATTCAGCAAGCCGACCATTTGCTCCGGGGAGAGCGACTCGGTCAGTTGCGTGAAATTCACCAGGTCTGCAAACATCACCGTCACATCCGCATGGCCATCCGCAATCAAACCTTGATGATTCTTCAATCTTTGCGCAATATTGCTTGGCAGCACGTTCAGCAACACGCGTTCGGATTTCTTCTGTTCTTCAGCCAGTAGTTGATGCTGTTGATCGAGTTGATCATTGATCTTGTCCATCTCCACAACAAAGTAGCGCACCAAAAAATAAATGATGGAGGACATGGCGGCAAAGTTGAGTGCGAAAAAGAAACCGATAGTTTTCATCGCCACCCCGTTTTCATTCCCGGAACCCAGATAGTAATCAAAGCCTCCTGATACCACCGTCATTATCATGTAAGCGATGAACCAGGGAATGGAATCGCGCCAGCCCGAAACCACCAGCGCGCCGATAGGCGCGAGCAAAGCCCACAACATCACACCGCTGGCAGTAACGGAACTGCCTATGCTCCATTGCATGATGAACGGGACGAACAGGAACAAACTTAGTTGAACGAAGCGGAATATTCCGAAATTCCTGGTTTTCAAATAGTGCACCAGCGAAGCAACCGAAATCACCTGGTAAAACAACGGGACAGTGGTTGAGTAATGCAGCCCCATTATCCAATATATGGCCAGCCACAACACTACCGCCAGATTCATGAAGGCGCAGGCAAAGATCAACAAGTCCTTGTGCAGTTTGTCTTCTTGGGAGTTGGGCGTTGCTTCCCTGGCTTTCGGAACCTTTTGCATTTTTATGATCTTCATCAAGTGCTGTCTGTTGGGAATTAAGCCATTATGATACAGATATGCATATGTTCTAATCATACCTGAATTATCGACGCAGGAAACAAGTCATACGTGCCAGGTAATTTATCCATGCTTCTTCATAAGTTATCCGGAAAAGGCTAAAATCAACGTTTCGTTACTGACCAATTAGAAGGAATCCCATTATGTCGATGTCCGACCGCGACGGCTTTATCTGGTACGACGGCAAGCTTGTGCCGTGGCGCGATGCCACCACCCACGTGCTGACCCATACCCTGCATTACGGCATGGGTGTGTTTGAAGGCGTGCGTGCCTACAAGGCCGCCAAAGGCACTGCGATCTTCCGTTTGCAGGAGCACACCGACCGGCTGTTCAATTCCGCGCACATCTTTCAGATGAAGATGCCCTACGACAAGGCCACCCTCATGGCAGCGCAACTAGAGGTCGTCCGTGCCAACAAACTGGAATCCTGCTACATCCGCCCGATCGCATTCTACGGCTCCGAAGCGATGGGCATCGCCGCCAAGACGCTGTCCACCCATGTCGCGATCGCCGCCTGGCCATGGGGTGCCTATCTGGGCGACGAGGGCATGCAAAAGGGCATACGCGTGAAGACTTCCAGCTTCACCCGCCATCATGTGAACATCAACATGTGCCGCGCCAAATCGGTCAGCTCTTATTCCAATTCCATCCTGGCGCATCAGGAAGTCGCCAACGATAACTACGACGAAGCGCTGTTGCTGGATGTGGACGGCTACGTTGCGGAAGGCGCCGGGGAGAACATCTTCATCGTCAAGAAGGGCAAGCTGTATACACCCGACCTGACCTCCTGCCTGGAAGGTATTACGCGCGATTCAGTCATCACGCTGGCCAAGGAAATGGGCATCGAAGTGATCGAGAAGCGCATCACGCGGGACGAAGTGTATTGCGCCGACGAAGCCTTTTTCACCGGCACGGCCGCGGAGGTGACGCCGATCCGCGAACTCGATCTCCGCACTATCGGCGGCGGTTCGCGCGGTGCTATCACCGCCAGGCTGCAGCAGGCATTTTTCGATTGTGTGGCGGGAAAGCATCCGCAGCATACTGACTGGTTAAGCTATGTTTAACGAAGCATCAGGAGAAATATTTTGAGCAAAGACGAAAAACTTTTATCCCGGCACCGGCAAGACATCACCCAGCGTTATATCGAAGTCACCGCAAATGATCTGCCATTATCCTGCCCGATGCCAAACATGAATTTGTGGAACGCGCATCCGAAAGTGATGATCCCGCTGGATCATGGCGGCGAAGCACGCTGCCCGTATTGCGGCACACTATACCGTTTCAAGGGGGAACTGCCCAAGTCGCACCACTAAAAAACGTGCGGCACGATCCGGCAGTCTCGGCGCTCCTCACTTGTCAACATTCGAAACGCCCGCTACGGTCCGGGCACTCTTCATAATCACAGGTTACCAAGTGTAATGAAAAAGATATTGGTCATCGGCCCCAGTTGGGTAGGCGACACCATGCTGATGCAGCCTATGCTGTTGCGCCTCAAGCGACGCCATCCTGAAAGCCGCATCGATGTGCTTGCTCCGCCGTGGGCAGCCTCATTGTTGCATGCCATGCCGGAAGTGCACGAGGTCATCACCAACCCGTTCCCTCACGGCGCGTTACAGCCGGGTGCGCGCTATCGATTCGGCAAAAAGCTGCGCGGCGAACAATACGATCAAGCTATCGTGCTGCCCAATTCGCTGAAATCGGCACTCGTGCCATTTTTTGCGCATATACCGGTGCGCACCGGTTTTGTCGGAGAAATGCGCTACGGACTGCTCAACGATGCGCGCAAACTCAGCAAGACAACCTTGCCGCTGATGGTTGAACGCTTCGCACAGCTCGCTGAAGATGCTCAAGGTGAAATTCCGCGACCGTTGGCCAATCCCAGGCTGGAAGTTTCAGAAGATCGACGCCATGCCACGCTGCAGAAACTTGGCCTGCTACTGGATAAACCCGTCGTGGTGTTTTGCCCCGGCGCCGAATACGGACCAGCCAAGCGCTGGCCTGCAACCTATTTCGCCGAGGTCGCCCAACGACTGCAGCGGCAGGGTTATGCGGTATGGTTGATCGGTTCCGCCAAGGACAAGGAGGTCTCGGACAAGATCATCTCACTGGGCAATCCGCAGTGTCTCAACCTGTGCGGAAAAACCGATCTGACAGATGCCATCGCGTTGTTATCCTGTGCGCAGATGGTCATCAGCAATGATTCCGGTCTGATGCATCTGGCTGCCGCGCTGGATCGGCCGATGTTGGCGCTGTTCGGCTCCAGCAGCCCGCTATTTACGCCGCCGCTGTCATCCCATGCCAAGATCTTATACCTGCATTTGGAGTGCAGCCCGTGCTTCAAGCGCGAATGTCCGCTTGGCCATTTCAACTGCATGAGGCAACTCACACCCGCCATGATATGGGAGAAGTTGCAGCAAACCATTAGTGAACACAAACAACCTTTAACCACGGAACACACGGAATAAGAACAGAGGACCGATTTTTTGTTTTTCCGTGTGCTCCGTGTATTCCGTGGCTGAGAATTGGATTTTAAAGTCCTTAATTTTATTTGAAACTGAGAGCTATCATATTGCAGAACTTACCCGGGGAAATCTTCAAGGCCTATGACATACGCGGCATCGTCGGCAAGACGCTGACATCCGCAGTGGTTGAAGCCATCGGCCATGCCATCGGTTCGGAAGCTACGGCGCGTGGCCAGCACACGATCGCCATCGGGCGCGACGGCAGGCTGTCCGGCCCCGAGCTGATCGCCGCTCTGGCGCGCGGCATCCGGAAAAGCGGCATCAACGTGATCGACGTGGGCTGCGTGCCCACGCCCATGGTGTATTTCGCCGCTTACCAATTGAATACAAACTGCGCGGTGATGCTGACGGGCAGCCATAATCCGCCGGATTACAACGGCCTGAAAATGGTTCTGGCGGGCGAGACGCTGTCGGGTGAAACCATCCAGCAACTGCGCATGCGCATCGAGCAAAACAACCTGACGCACGGCAACGGCCGCTATACGCAACAGGACATCAGCGCGGAATACATCGCGCGCATCGTCTCCGACATCAAGCTGGCTCGTCCTATGCACGTCACCGTAGATTGCGGCAACGGTGTGGCGGGTGTCTATGTCGCCAAGCTGTATCGCCAGCTCGGTTGCACCGTGCAGGAAATGTATTGCGAAGTGGACGGACATTTCCCCAACCATCATCCCGACCCCTCCGATCCGCACAATCTTGAGGATCTGATCGCCGCCTTGCGCGACAGCGACAGCGAACTGGGCCTGGCCTTCGACGGCGACGGCGACCGTCTCGGCGTGGTCACCAGGGATGGCAAAATCATCTACCCGGATCGCCAGTTGATGCTGTACGCCGCCGACGTGCTGAGCCGCAATCCCGGCGCGGAGATCATCTTCGATGTGAAATCCACGCGCAACCTGTTCGACTGGATACGCAAGCACGGCGGCAAACCGACGCTGTGGAAGACCGGGCATTCGCTGGTCAAGGCCAAGATGAAAGAAACTGGCGCGCTGCTGGCCGGCGAGATGAGCGGCCATGTGTTCTTCAAGGAGCGCTGGTATGGCTTTGACGACGGGCTTTATACCGGCGCGCGGCTGCTGGAAATTTTGAGCAAGGTGCAAGATCCGAGTGCCGCGCTGAACGCCTTGCCGGATGCAGTCTGCACGCCGGAACTGCACATCCATACCGCGGAAGGCGAGAACCATGCGCTGCTGGCGCACCTGCAAAAAACCGCAAAGTTCACCGACCCAAAAGAGATCATCACACTGGACGGTCTGCGTGTGGAATACGCGGATGGCTTTGGTTTGGCGCGTCCCAGCAACACCACGCCGGTGATCGTGCTGCGTTTCGAGGCGGATAGCGAAGCTGCGCTGGAACGCATCCAGAACGACTTCCGCAGGATATTCCAACAGGCCGCGCCACACCTGAAATTACCGTTTTAGCGCGACGCGATCAGATTCGCTCCGCTGACCCATCTTTTGTGGGGAAAGTCAGTCTGCGCTGTTGCGGATGCATCCAGTATGCCAAACGCTCGCGGAAGAATTCGGCATATCCCGCAAGGTCGGTCGGCTTTGGCACGAAACTGTTCGCCCCGGCCCTGTAACTCATCAACACATCATCCTGCGTGTATTCGGCAGAAAACACCACGATGGGAATTTCACTGGTAGGGGCGTAGTTGCGAAGTTTGCGCAGTACCGCCAGGCCATCCAGCTTCGGCAATTTCATATCTTGCAGGATGATATGCGGTATCGGTTCCTTTTCTCGAATGATGGTGATGAACCAATCCAGCACGGCATCCCCGCCGGCCACTGCTGTCAGATCGATCTCGGGACAAGTTTCTGCCGCGGCACGGCGCGCTAAGTCTATCTGAACCAAATCGTCATCGACCAGCAACACGTTATAACGGCCTGTGTCCACCTGTATCGCTCCTTATGAGTGAGCCTTGATACTAACTGTAACAGTGTCCGGTGCTGCGGGCAAATACCCGCGGACTGCGCCTTACTACAACTTCGCCTTCACCCAAGCTGGAACAGAGGCCAATGCCGTAGCCAGATGCTCAGGTTGCGTGCCGCCTGCCATCGCCATGTCCGGTGCTGCTGCGACAGTGTCAATTCTGCACGAGCGCAGCGAAGTAGCAGATTGCCTA
>DHIV01000087.1:29793-34075 GCA_002403995.1 Gallionella sp. UBA4737
CGCAGCGAAGTAGCAGATTGCCTACCTTTGGTGCGGTGGCGACGAAGTCGTTCCGGTGCACCCGCAAGGGGTACGCCGGTGTGTGCCCGGCAGCTTCGCTGCCACCCTTCCGCAGCGGGAGCAGCTAGCAAGGCCGGACACTCCAAACTACAACTTTGTCTGCACCCAGGCTGGAACGGAGGCCAATGCTGCAGCCAGATGCTCAGGTTGCGTGCCACCTGCCATCGCCATGTCCGGCCTCCCCCCGCCTTTTCCGCCGACTTGCTGTGCGACGAAATTCACCAGATCACCGGCCTTCACTTTCGCGATGGTGTCCGCTGTCACGCCCGCAATCAAGCTGACCTTGCCGTCTGCAACCGACGCCAGCACGATAGCTGCCGATTTGAGTTTATCCTTCAGTTTGTCCAGCGTCTCGCGCAACGCCGCCGCATCCGCGCCTTCCAGCCGTGCGGCAAGCACCTTGATACCGTTGCAATCCACCGCTTGACTGATCAGATCATCGCCTTGCGCACCGGCCAGTTTCGATTTCAGGCGCGCCAGTTCTTTTTCCATCGCTTTTACATTGTCGAGAATTTGCGCGATGCGTGCGGCGGCTTCCTGCGGCTGTGCCTTTATCGCATCTGCCACTTGCTGCAACTGCCGTTCCTGCTGCTGCACCAAAGCCAGCGCGCCCTCGCCGGTCACGGCCTCGACGCGCCGCACGCCCGCCGCGACGCCGCTCTCCGCAACGATCTTGAACAATCCGATGTCGCCGGTGCGCTTCACATGCGTGCCGCCGCACAGCTCGCGCGATGAGCCGATGTCCAGCACGCGCACTTCGTCACCATACTTTTCGCCGAACAGCATCATCGCGCCGGTCTTCTGTGCGTCCTCGATGCTCATCACGCGCGCCTGAGTCTCGGCATTGGCAAGTATCTCCGCATTCACGATCGCTTCCACTTTCATGATCTCCGTACCCGTCATCGGCTGGGTATGCACGAAATCGAAGCGCGTCTTGTCCGGGTCAACCTGCGAACCTTTCTGTTGCACGTGGCCGCCCAGCACCTCGCGCAACGCCTTGTGCATCAGGTGCGTGACCGAATGGTTGCGCTCGGTGCGGGCGCGTGCCCGAGTGTCTACGCGCGCAGAGACGCTGTTACCCACGCTCAGTTTGCCGGTCTTCACCACGCCGTGATGGCCGAACACGCTGGCCTGGATCTTCTGAGTATCCTCCACCGAGAAGATGCCGTGCACGCTGTGCAGCACGCCGCGGTCGCCGACCTGGCCGCCAGACTCCGCGTAGAACGGCGTGTCGTCCAGCACCACCACGCCCATCTCGCCCTCATCCAACTCGTTGACCGACGCGCCGTCCTTGTACAAGGCCAGCACATTGGCTTTGCTTTCCAGCAGCTCGTAGCCTTGGAATGCTGTGGCCGGACCGGTGTATTCCAGATTCGTCGCCATCTTGAACTTGCCCGCAGCGCGCGCCTGTTCCTTCTGCTGCGCCATCGCCTTGTCGAAAGCCGCAGCGTCAACCGTCACGCCGTGTTCGCGGCACATATCTTGTGTTAAGTCGAGAGGGAAACCGAAAGTGTCGTGCAGCTTGAAAGCCGTTTCACCATTGAACATCTTGCTGTTCTGTTTCGCCATCTCGGCCAGGTCAGCTTCGAGTATCGCCATGCCATGCTCGATCGTGGCGAAGAAGCGCTCCTCTTCCAGCTTGAGGATTCCCTTCACACGCACTTGCGCCGTGGTCAGTTCCGGAAATGCCACGCCCATCTGTTCCACCAGATCCGGCACCATCTTGTAGAAGAACGCATCACGCGCGCCCAGCTTGTAGCCGTGGCGGATCGCGCGGCGGATGATGCGGCGCAGCACATAGCCTCGCCCTTCGTTGCCTGGGATCACGCCGTCGGCGATCAGGAACGAGCAGGCGCGGATATGGTCGGCCAAGACTTTCAACGAAGGCGAATCGATATCGGTGTAGTGCGTCTCGCGCGCCGCCGCCTTGATCAGTGCCTGGAACAGGTCGATCTCGTAATTGGAGTGCACATGCTGCAGCACCGCCGAGATGCGCTCCAAGCCCATGCCGGTATCCACCGAAGGCTTGGGCAGCGGGTGCATCACGCCGTGCTCGTCCCGGTTGAACTGCATGAACACGTTGTTCCAGATTTCGATGAAGCGATCGCCGTCCTCGCCGGGTGAACCGGGCGGGCCGCCGGGAATGTGCTCGCCGTGGTCGTAGAATATTTCGGTACAGGGGCCACACGGGCCGGTGTCGCCCATCATCCAGAAGTTATCCGACGCATAGCGCGCGCCTTTGTTGTCGCCGATGCGAATCACCCGCCCGGCAGGCATGCCGATCTCCTTGGTCCAGATGTCGTAGGCCTCGTCGTCCTCGGCATACACGGTGACGGTCAGCTTATCCTTGGGCAGCTTGAACACCACCGTAAGCAGTTCCCATGCGTAATTGATCGCGTCGCGCTTGAAGTAATCGCCGAAGCTGAAATTGCCCAACATCTCGAAGAAAGTGTGGTGGCGCGCGGTGTAACCCACGTTCTCCAGATCGTTGTGCTTGCCGCCGGCGCGCACGCATTTCTGTGATGAAGTGGCACGGGTATAGGGACGCTTGTCGAAACCGAGGAATACATCCTTGAACTGGTTCATCCCCGCATTGGTGAACAACAGCGTCGGATCTTCGTGCGGAACCAGCGAACTGGACGACACTATGGTATGGCCTTTGGAGGCAAAATAGTCCAGGAATTTCTGGCGGATTTCACTGCTTTTCATTGCACACCCTGAATATAAAATGCTCTATTAAACAAGGCGCGCATCATACCACGGGCGGCTCCGGCAGCTATACCGCAACCGGAAAAGAAGACAGTAGTTGTAGGGTGCAATAACCAACGGGCATTGCACCAATTACCGAAAAACATCCGATGCAATGCACTACGTTTATTGCACCCTACGCGAGCTCATTGGGGAAGGGAACGCTTTGCAAGGGCATCTGCTAAGAAACCCATGAGTCGGGCATCATTGAGTGAGTCAGTAAGAATGCGAATCTCTTCTCCAAGCGCCTTGAGTTCTTCAACGGTTGGGAGCGGTTGCCAGCTGTGGTCGTTTCCTCGCCGGAATGGCTCTCCGTCAAGCTCCTTGCCCCAGACGCTATGAATCAGATCATTTCTCTTTTCAGTCGCACGCTTGCATCGCTCGAGGATGGCTTGCAGCTTCAACAATGCTTCGCCCTCTCCAAGCCATTGTCGAGCGAGCGCTCTGATTCGATCGCGAAGTCTAGCGGCTCCGTCGTATGCCGTAGCGTCCAATGCCTCGGAAACTTCTAGTCGCGCCAGCGTCTTGATGGTCATTCTCAGGATGTGAGTGAGATGTTCATGACGCAAGCTCAATTCACCGTAGGCCGCAAGGAGATCGTTGTCCTCGGGTACGTGAAACATCATCATCTTTGCCACAGCACCTCCTTTTATGTGCCTCGCTCAGATCGGTGAGTCACGCTATGACTCCCAACGTACTTTAGACGTCATTGTGTTCACCCAGTAATGCCGCCAAAAACAAATCTCCTCAATCATTGAATCGCAACACCTTGAAAACCACATCCAGCGAAAACCCTCGCGATTGCAGGAAGCGAACTTGTTTTGCCTTTTCTTTCTCATCCTGCGGTGCGGCACCGAATTTCTTTCGCCACACCTCGCGTGCCGCTGCCAGTTCGCTATCTTTCAATTCCGGCAATGCGGCACTGATCAAGTCTTCCGCAATGCCCTTTTGACGCAATTCGTGGGTGATGCGTTGCGTACCAAAGCGGCTGCGCTTGGCATGTACCAGTTGAGACGCTGCGCGAACATCGGACAACCAGCCGCGCGCAGCCAAATCATCCAACAGCATATCCAATAATGCATCCGGATTTACAGGAGACACCTGCTCGAAATCTTCATCCGCTTGCGCATGCGGCAACAACTTGCCGCGCAACTCGGCGCGGCTGTATTCGCGCCGAGCCAGGTATTGCAAAGCTCTCGCGCGAAGACTGACCTCAGGCTTTTTCCTCAACGGCCTTGCCTGCTTTTGCACCAGCTTTTTCACTGGCCTTGTCAGCGGCTTTCGCTGTGGGCTTTACAACCGGGTCGAGCAACGCCACGCCGACGGCTTCACGCACCTTGTTTTCGATTTCCCGCGCGACTTCCGGATGTTCGCGCAGATATTCGCGCGCGTTGTCTTTGCCCTGGCCGATCTTTTCGCCCTTGTAGGCATACCATGCACCGGCTTTTTCCACCAGTTTGTGCTGCACGCCGAG
>DHIV01000087.1:34319-35725 GCA_002403995.1 Gallionella sp. UBA4737
GTCTCGTTGCCGATCACTTCGTCGCCTTTCTTGATCGCGCCGATGCGGCGGATGTCGAGGCGCACCGAGGCGTAAAACTTGAGCGCGTTGCCGCCGGTGGTGGTTTCCGGATTGCCGAACATCACACCGATCTTCATGCGTATCTGGTTGATGAAGATCACCATGGTATTGGAGCGATTGATGTTGCCGGTCAATTTGCGCAGCGCTTGCGACATCAGGCGCGCATGCAAGCCCATCTGTGCATCGCCCATCTCGCCCTCGATCTCGGCCTTGGGTGTCAGCGCGGCAACCGAATCGATCACCACCACATCCACCGAAGCAGAACGCACCAGCATGTCGGTGATCTCCAGCGCCTGTTCGCCATTGTCCGGCTGCGAGATGAGCAAGTCTTCGACCTTCACGCCGAGCTTCTGAGCGTATTGCGGATCAAGCGCGTGTTCCGCATCGATGAAAGCCGCCGTGCCGCCCAGCTTCTGCATTTCGGCGATGACTTGCAAAGACAGCGTGGTCTTGCCGGATGATTCCGGCCCATAAATTTCTATCACACGGCCACGGGGAAGACCACCCACGCCCAGCGCGATATCCAGTCCCAGCGAGCCGGTGGACACGACTTGTATGTCGCGCGCCACATCATGTTCACCGAGACGCATGATCGAGCCTTTGCCGAACTGTTTTTCGATCTGGCTCAGCGCCGCTGCCAGTGCCTTGCTTTTGTTGTCATCCATTTTTATCCCCTTTCAATAGTGATACAGAATTGTGGCACATCATTTTGAATTTGTACAGAACGTTCGTTCTCGTTCTGTTTTCATAACCAATCACTTGCTGCGGTTTATGCAGCTTAGTGAGATGGCTAGTCGTTCCATCAGGCCGTTTCTGTCAATTGGTTCAGCAAGTTAATTACTCCCTGCAAGGCGATACGCACCGACTGGGCGCGCACTGCGGCACGGTCGCCGCCCAGCTGATGCCGCTGCGCGTGGGTCTCGCCGCCTTTTATACCCCAGGCGAACCACACGGTGCCGACTGGCTTGTCTGCTGTCCCACCGTCCGGTCCGGCGATGCCGCTGACTGATAATGCAACTTGCGCAGCGCTGTATTGCAACGCGCCCGCCACCATCTCGCGCACCGCCATCTCGGACACGGCGCCGTGTTGCTTGAGCGTCGTCTCGCGCACGCCCAGCATCTGCTGCTTGGACAGATTGGAGTAGGTGATGAAGCCGCGCTCGAACCACGCGGAACTGCCCGCCACCTCGGTGATCGCCTGCGCGACGCCGCCGCCGGTGCAGGATTCCGCCGTAGCCAGCATCAGTCCGTGCGATTTGAGCAGTGCTCCGACTTGTGCGGCGAGAATTTCCATCAACCTATGCCGAACAAGCCGGAACCAAATGTAGATACTCTGTTCGAGGGCA
>DHIV01000068.1 GCA_002403995.1 Gallionella sp. UBA4737
GTTGAAACCGAGATAGCCGACCGCGCCGGCATAGATGCCGCGTTTGCTGGGCTCCAGCTCGTCTATGATTTCCATCGCGCGCACCTTTGCGGCACCCGACACCGTGCCGGCGGGGAAGGTGGCCTTGAGCACGTCCATCGCGTTGTAGCCGGGTTTGAGCTTGGCCTCGACGTTGGAGACGATATGCATCACGTGCGAGTAGCGCTCGATGATCATCTTCTCGGTGAGCTTCACGGTGCCGTTCTGCGCGACGCGCCCGATGTCGTTGCGCCCCAGGTCGATCAGCATCAGGTGTTCGGCCAGCTCCTTTGGATCGGCGAGCAAGTCCTGCGCGAGTTCGGCATCCTGCTGCGGTGTCTTGCCGCGCGGGCGGGTTCCCGCGATCGGGCGCACGGTGACGGTGTCGTGTTCCAGCCGCGCCTCCGACACGGTGGGGTGGAACCCGCTGGTGCGGGAGGAGGCGCTATGCGGTTGGTCCCGCAAACTGCTGGCTTCGCCAGTAACGTGTTCCAACCGCACCAGGATCTCGGGCGATGCGCCGACCACGTGATGATCACCCATGTCGTAATAGAACATGTACGGCGACGGGTTGACGCTGCGCAGCGCGCGATACAGCGACAGCGGCGAGGCGGGGAAGGGTTGCGCCATGCGTTGCGACAGCACCACCTGCATGATGTCGCCGTCGAATATGTATTGCTTGGCCTTGACCACCGCATTCTTGAAAGCTGCTTCGCCGAATTCGGAGCGCGCTTCGCCGCCGTGTGCCGGCGGTGCATGCGGGATGTCCACCGGCTGGCGCAGCCGCGCGGTCAGATCGTGCAGACGCTGCTTCGCCAGCGCGTAAGCATCGGCCTGTTCCGGGTTGGCATAGACGATGAGAGTGAGTTTGCCGGTGAGGTTGTCCACCACCGCCAGCTGCTCGGTGAGCATCAGCAGGATGTCCGGTGTGCCTATCACGTCCGGCTTGTGCACTTTGGCCAGGCGCGGTTCGATATAGCGTATCGTTTCATAGCCGAAGTATCCCGCCAACCCGCCGCAGAAGCGCGGCAGATTTTCAAGCTGCGCAACCTTGAAGCGCGTCTGGTATTCGCGGATGAAGTCCAGCGGATTATCGACCTCGTGCGTTGTTTCAGAATCTTGGTGCGTCAGCGTGACCTGCTTGCCGCGCACCGTGATGCGCGTATCGGCGGGCAGGCCGATGAAGGAATAGCGCCCGAAGCGTTCGCCGCCCTGCACGGATTCCAGAAGGTAGGAATACGGTTGGTTGGCAAGCTTGAGATACAGCGACAGCGGTGTGTCCAGGTCGGCAAAGGTTACACATGCCAGCGGAATGCGGTTATAGCCCTGCTCGGCAAGTGCGTTGAATTCTGGTTCGGTGATGGGGTGCAACATGAAAAACCTCCGTAGATTTTGTGATTTTGTAGGGCGGGTTCCACCCGCCGCAAAAAATAATGTCGGGTGGAACCCGACCTACAAGCATCATCGCCAGGCGGCAGTTTCTTTCGGATAGCGGAGGTTATACGGTTTCATGATCAAGCGCGTTTGATGAGCGGCAGGGCGGCGGACAAATTGGAAATCACTGCGTCCAGAAACAGGCTGTCGACCGGTTCGCCGTGATTGTAGCCGTAGGGCACGCAGAACACCGGGCAGCCTGCGGCGCGCGCGGCGACGGTGTCGTTGAGTGAATCGCCGATCAGCAGCAATTTCCCGACCGGTATGCCGAAAAATTTTGCCGCGTGCAACAGCGGCATAGGATGAGGTTTCTTTTCCGGCAAAGTGTCGCCGGACAGCACGATCTCGAAATATTTCGCCAGTCCGATACCTTTCAGCAACGGCTCGGTGTAGCGCGCCAACTTGTTGGTGATGCAACCCAGGCGGAAACCCGCCGCCTGCATCGCGTCCAGGCCCTCGATCACGCCGTCGAACGGTTTGCTTTTGAGCAGCAGCCCGGTGTAATGCTTTTCGAAAATGGGCATGGCGTGTTCGAAGAGCGCGGCATCAGGGGTGGCGTGCATGTCGCCGGTCAGCGCGCGTTTCACCAGCCAGCTGATGCCGTTGCCAATGTAGCTTGCCAGCAATTCTTGCGGCACCGGCGTGTAATCCATTTCGCGCAGCATGCGGTTAGCTGCTTCGGAAAGTTCGGGAGCGGTATGCAGCAATGTGCCATCAAGATCGATGACGATCGCGGAAATGTCCAGCGGAAAATGTACCGGTTGTGCCATCGCTTACTTCGGCTGCTTTGCTTTGGCCAATTCGGCGCGCATTTCGCCGATGACGGTGTCGTAACGGTGCTTGTCCTTTTCGTTGCGCTTGCTGAATATCGCGGAGCCGGCCACGAAAGTATCCACGCCCGCCTCGGCAACTTCCCTGATGTTGGCAGGGCCGACGCCGCCATCGATCTCGAGGCGGCAGTTGTAGCTGCCGGCAGTAATCAGCTTGCGCACGGCGCGTGCCTTATCCAGCACATGCGGGATGAATTTCTGCCCGCCGAAACCGGGGTTCACCGACATCAGCAGCACCATGTCCAGTTTGGGCAAGGTGTATTCCAGTACTTCCAGCGGCGTGGCGGGGTTGAACACCAGACCGGCCTTGCAGCCGCTTTCCTTGATCAGGCCGATGGTGCGGTCGATATGTTCGGAAGCCTCCGGGTGAAAGGTGATGTAAGTCGCGCCCGCCTTGGCAAAATCCGGAATGATGCGGTCTACCGGCTTGACCATCAGGTGCACGTCGATCGGCGCAGTCACGCCGTGCTTGCGCAGCGCTTCGCAGACCAGCGGGCCTATGGTCAGGTTGGGCACATAATGGTTGTCCATCACGTCGAAGTGCACGATGTCCGCGCCGGCGGCAAGAACGTTGTCGACTTCCTCGCCCAGCCTGGCGAAATTGGCGGAGAGGATGCTCGGGGCGATTTGATACATGATGTGTCCTTAAGCGTAAGTTGAAATTCGAGGCGCGTATTCTATCTGATACTTTGGTAGCCGAATACTTGAGATGATGGCGAGTGGCAGACATCGTGGCGGAGACTTCAGCCTGACGGAGACCCTGGCGCAAGGATGGACGCGTGACGATGGAAACACCTGCGCGAGTGACATGACCGCAAAGCCTGCTATGTACGCCACCGCACCGACTTATCACCACCCAGAGCCTAAATTTGCAATATGGCAAACCGGGAGAACTAAAATGGCCGACCAGAATCAATTGATGCAGCGAAATATTATGGAGTACGAATCACGCATAAAGCATTTTGACGAACTCATAGAACGTGTCCACAAAGGAGTTGGTAAAGGTCCAGAACATGCAGAGATCAGAGATAATTTGGCGAGGCTGAAACAAGAGCGCGACAAATTTTCCAGTTGGCTAGCCGAGCTTAGGCTGAAGTCGCTTGAAAACTGGCGGGTAGATGAAATCGAGAAAGCCGGTCCTATGGGTATATGGGACGCCGTTGGCCAGCAATTGGAGAAGCTGGTCGAACGTATAGAACGCTAATAAATAATTCACTTGAGGATGACTGCATGCTGGTGACATTTACAACCAAAGCCTATGCCGACATCACCATGTTTGGGGGTGCCGCCCTTGCCATGTTGAAAATGATGGGGCACAGCGGAACCGTGCCCAGCGCTATTCGGGCGGAAGATGTCCCTGCCGCTCTGGGCCGGTTGACGGAAGCTATCAATGCAGGAAAATCTTCGCCGCTACCAATTGGCAAGGACGCAGATGAACCTGTGGTGAGCACGGCGCATCGGGCGCTGCCTCTGATAAATTTGCTGACCGCCGCAGCAAAGGATGGTTGTGACGTAATGTGGAAATAAATCGTCATTAGTTTTTCGATAATATTGCAGCGCAATGGACAGCTTAAATAGATACAGAAATTGAATCCACCAGGCAATACGTTACGGCGCTGGAATATGCGCCGGATACTGCGGCGCAATCCGATACCCCATTCTGTTTGGCGCGGGGTGACGCGTAAGATTGTAGTGCTGCAAGGGCTGGATGCAGTGCAAATGGCGTATCTGCGCGAACTGGCGACATGGTTTCTGCATAACAAGGCGATCAACGGGGTGCAAGGCCTGGACGTGACGTTGACGATGCGCGTGGCGGTGGCGGCTCAAGCCTGTCTGCTGATCTTGAATCTGGATATTGATTGCTTTGATGATTGGGTCGAAGTCATCCTTTACCCCGGCGCGTTCCGGGTCAATCATGAGCATATGGATGCCATTGGCTTGGTGCATAACGACGCAAGCACTTTAACCGGCGAGTCATGGTTGCGCGGACCGGTGGTTTTGTCCTGGGATGACGTGGAGCGGGACAGCTATCATCCTCGGCCCGGCCGCAATGTGGTGTTGCACGAGTTCGCCCACAAGCTGGATGGCCTTAATGGCGTGGCGAACGGCCTGCCGCCATTGCGTCGCGGCATGAGCCGGAAAAGATGGGCCGAGGATTTCAGCGGGGCTTACGATGCACTGTGTTTGCAAGTGGCGACAGGAGAATCAGCCTGTCTGAATCCATATGCCGCCACCAGTCCGGCAGAATTTTTTGCGGTAGCGAGCGAGTATTTTTTTACTGCACCAGATATTTTGAAAGATTGCTGCCCCGGTGTACACAGGCAACTGACGCTGTTTTACAGTCAGGCCGCAGTGCGTTGATGCAACATGCTTGATTGATTTTCGGCCTGAATTATTCTTCGCCCGAATGGCGGGCGGGAATAACGTAGTTCTTTGCGGGAAACCTGGATAGATGGAATTCAAGGACTATTACAAGATCATGGGGGTCGCGCGTGACGCGACTCAGGATGAGATCAAGCGTGCTTACCGCAAGCTGGCCCGCAAGTATCATCCTGATGTCAGCAAGGAGGCCGACGCCGAGGCGCGTTTCAAAGAGCTGGGCGAGGCCCATGAGGTTCTGAAGGATGCGGAGAAACGCGCGGCTTACGATCAACTCGGGGCCAACTATAAAGGCGGACAGGAGTTTCGCCCGCCGCCGGACTGGAACGCGGGCTTTGAATTCAGCGGCGGCGGTTTCGCCGGCGGCGATGCAGCGGACTACAGCGATTTCTTCGCATCCCTGTTTGGGCGTGAGTTCCGTGCCGGCGGAGCGGGACGCGCTTCCCCCCATGCAAAAGGCGAGGACCATCACGCCAAGGTGCTCATCGACCTGGAAGACACTTATCATGGTGCAACCCGCACCATTACGCTGCGGGTTCCCGCTGTGGATACGCAAGGCCATGTCATCACCAGAGAGCGTGTACTCAACGTAACCATCCCCAAGGGCATACGCGCAGGCCAGCACATCCGCCTCAGCGGACAGGGCAGTGCCGGTATCGGAAAAGGCCAGGCGGGAGATCTGTATCTTGAGGTCGAATTCCGTGCGCACCCGCTTTACCGGGTCGATGGCCGCGATCTCTATCTCGATTTGCCGGTAGCGCCGTGGGAGGCGGCACTGGGCGCGACAGTCAAAGTGCCGACGCTGGGCGGCATCGTGGAACTCAAAATACCCGAAGGCTCGGGATCAGGGCGCAAACTGCGGCTGAAGGGGCGCGGCATACCGGGCGACCCGCCCGGTGATTGCTATGTGATCTTGGCGATCGCGCTGCCACCAGCCGAGAACGAAGCAGCCAAAGACTTCTACCGGAAGATGGCGCAGGAATTGAATTTTAATCCGCGCGCCAGAATGGGAGTTTGAAAAATGGAAAGTGGCAATCAACAAATTTCAATTTGCATACTGGAAGAACAAACCCAGTTGACGCTGGCCGATCTATGTCACGCCTGCGCCGTCCATGCAGAACGGATCATCGAGCTGGTGGATGCCGGCGTGCTGGAACCACAAGGCCGCGAACCTGCGCACTGGATTTTTGTCGGCGCCAGTTTGCACCGTGCCCGAATGGCCTTGCGCCTGCAGCGGGATCTTGATATTGATCTCGCCGGGGCGGCACTGGCGCTGGAATTGCTGGACGAGATCGCATCGCTGAAGACGCGCCTGCGGGCGATGGGTGGCGAGTACTGATCGATGAATTGCGCAGAATTCGAATTGTGCCGCTGGCATGCAGTTGCCGATGAGTCGGCGTTACAACAATCGGCGCTTGAGACCATCCTTGCCAGCGCGGCACGGGCTATTCATGAACGCGGGCAATTCCAGATCGTGCTTGCCGGCGGAAACACGCCGCGTGGAATTTATCGCAGGCTACGCACAGCCGAAACCGATTGGTCCGCATGGCACATCTATTTCGGCGACGAACGCTGCCTGCCGCCAGCCGATCCAGCACGCAACTCTCGCATGGCCTCCGAGGTTTGGCTAGATCATGTGCCCATTCCCCCGTTGCAGTCGCATGTGATACCGGCGGAACTGGGTGCGGTTCAAGCGGCGTGTATGTATGCCGGAACACTGCAAACAGTCGGCGACTTCGATCTGGTACTGCTCGGGCTTGGCGAAGACGGCCATACCGCAAGTTTGTTTCCCGATCATGAATGGGGCGCAGCACCCGGCTCGCCGGACACGCTGGCAGTTTTCGATGCACCCAAACCACCGCCACAGCGCGTGTCGTTGAGTGCGGCGCGGCTGAGCCGTGCGCGGCAAGTGATATTTCTGGTCAGCGGAGATTCCAAGCACAGGGCGGTGGCCGAATGGCGTGCCGGCAAGGACATTCCGGCGCGGGCGATCATGCCGGCAGCGGGCGTCGATGTGCTGGTCGAATCCACGTTGCTCGTGCCGTTGGTTGAACCTATTTAATTTAAGGAAGGAGATTCAAGATGCATCTAGGCATGATCGGATTAGGACGCATGGGAGCGAGTTTGGTGCTGCGCTTGACGAAGGATGGGCACCAGTGTGTCGTCTACGATGTGAATACCGCCGCGGTGAAGAAGCTTGCGACTGGCGACGTTCAGGGTGCAGCTTCGATAGCCGAGCTGGTCGCGAAGCTGGCCAGACCGCGCGCGATCTGGGTGATGGTACCCGCCGGTGTGGCGGGCAAAACAGTCGAGGATCTGGCCTCGCGCCTGGATGCCGGTGACATCATCATCGACGGCGGTAACAGCTACTACCGCGATGATATCCTGAGAGCGCAGGCGCTCAAGACCAGGGACATACATTACGTCGATTGTGGCACCAGCGGCGGAGTGTTCGGGCAGGAACGCGGCTTCTGTCTGATGATCGGAGGAGAGGACCAGATCGTCAAACATCTGGAACCGATTTTCAGGAGCATCGCGCCGGGTGTAGCGGCAGCGCCGCGCACTCCGGGCAAGAAGGGTAGTCCGGGTCCCGCCGAGCACGGATATCTTCATTGCGGCCCGACCGGTGCGGGCCATTTCGTTAAGATGGTCCACAACGGCATTGAGTATGGCCTCATGGCCGCTTATGCCGAAGGGATGAACATCCTGCACAATGCCAACGCAGGCAAGCACTCGCACGAAAGCGATGCCGAGACCACGCCGATGCGCAACCCGGAGTATTACCAGTATGAGCTGGATCTGCCGCAGATCGCGGAAGTCTGGCGGCGTGGAAGTGTAGTGGCGTCATGGCTGCTCGACTTGACCGCGGCGGCGCTGGCTGAAGATGCTGAGCTCGGTGGGTTCTCGGGTCATGTGTCGGATTCGGGCGAGGGGCGCTGGACGGCGCTGGCCGCCATCGACGAGGGCGTGCCGGCTCCGGTCATCAGCGCGGCACTGTTCGAGCGTTTTGCGTCGCGCGGCGATGCCGACTATGCCGACCGGCTTCTGTCCGCGATGAGAAAACAGTTTGGCGGGCATGATGAGAAGAAAAAGGAACACTGAGATGGGCAATACCCATAATAGCCGCACGACGTCGGCGGATGCGCTGGTGATCTTCGGCGTGACCGGTGACCTAGCCCACAAGATGATCTTTCCCGCGCTTTACGCGATATGCAAGCGCGGTGTCCTGAATGTGCCGGTGGTGGGCGTTGCGTCCTCGAAATGGAGTCTGGCGCAACTGCGCAAGCAGGTTAAAGACAGCATCAAACAAGCCGGCAAAATTGAAGACCGTAAAGCCCTGGACCATCTTCTTTCCCTGCTCCGGTATGTGAGCGGTGATTATAGCGACCCGGGTACCTTCACAGCACTCAAGCAGGCGCTGGGCGATGCCCGGCGCCCGGCACATTACCTCGCCATCCCGCCCGGGCTGTTCGCGACGGTTATCGAAGGACTTGGGACTGCGGGCCTGACCGAGCATGCGCGCGTCATTGTGGAAAAGCCGTTCGGGCGCGACCTGGCTTCAGCACGCGAGCTCAACCGCATCGCGCTGTCGGTGTTTCCGGAAGACTCGATCTTCCGCATCGACCATTATCTCGGGAAGGAGGCGATCATGAACATCCTCTATTTCCGTTTTGCCAATTCGTTTCTCGAGCCGATCTGGAACCGCAACTGCGTGGCGAGTGTACAGATCACACTCGCCGAGGATTTCGGTGTGAACGGTCGCGGCGTATTTTACGAAAGCGCCGGCTGCCTGCGCGACGTCGTCCAGAACCATTTGTTCCAGATCGTTGCGCTGCTGGCCATGGAACCGCCGGCTTATCAGGGCTATGGTGCTGTGCATAGCGAGAAGGCCAAGGTGTTCCAGGCCATGCGTCCGCTGCAAATGGACGACATGGTGTGCGGCCAATACGCCGGCTACCGGAAAGAGCCGGGCGTGGCGAAGGACTCGGATGTCGAGACGTTCTGCGCCATGCGGCTGTTCATCGATTCGTGGCGCTGGGAGGGAGTGCCGTGGTATCTGCGTTCCGGCAAATGTATGGCTGCCACCGCAGCCGAAGTCCTGGTGGAGTTAAAGCCGCCGCCGCAAAGGCTGTTCGACGATTCAGCGCCGGCGGAAGGGCGGGCCAATTATCTGCGCTTCCGGATATCTCCCAATACTGCCGTCGCCCTCGCCGCACGCGTCAAGCGCGCAGGCAAGGAATTCGTCGGCGACCAGCACGAGCTCTACCTGCTGGACGAACAGCCGGGAGAGCAAACACCCTACGAACGGCTGTTGAGTGATGCCATGGCCGGCAATGGCGCGCTGTTCACCCGCGAGGACGCGATCGAGGCCGCCTGGGCGGTGATCGATCCCGTGCTTGACATGCCCCGCCCTGTTTACCGCTACAAGCCCGGCAGTTGGGGGCCGAAACAAGCCGACGCGCTGATTGCGGCAGACGGAAGCTGGAACAACCCGATACTGGAGAAGGAGAAAAAATGAAAGCCACACAACAACTGCACGATCTCGGTCAAAGTCTCTGGCTCGACAACATCACGCGCGAGCTGCTGATGAACGGCACACTTTCCCGCTATATCAGAGAGCTCTCAGTGACGGGATTGACCTCCAATCCCACCATCTTTGATCATGCCATCCAAAATGGTGATTTTTACGATGACGCGATCCGCCAAAAAACGCTCGCGGGCAAATCGGGCGAGGCATTGTTCTTTGAGCTTGCATTGGAGGATCTGATTCAGGCCGCCGATCTGTTTCGTCCTGTTCACGACGCCACCGGCGGAATCGACGGCTGGGTCTCACTGGAAGTATCGCCTTTGCTTGCCGACGATACGGCCGCCACGATAAAGGCGGCTGCCCGGCTTCATGCGCGTGCGCAACGCCCCAATCTTTTCATCAAGATTCCGGGTACTCGCGCAGGCATTCCGGCGATAGAAGAATCCATCTTTTCAGGCGTGCCGGTGAACGTCACGTTGCTGTTCTCCCGCGAGCACTACATCGCCGCGGCCGAAGCGTATATGCGTGGCATCGAGAGACGCATCGCCGCCGGTCTGGATCCGAAGATCGGTTCCGTGGCTTCGATTTTCGTCAGCCGCTGGGACGTGGCCGTCAAGGACAAGGTTCAAGGTGAGTTCCGCAACAACCGTCTGGGCATCGCCATCGCAATGCGCACCTACAAAGCCTACCGCGATTTGCTGGCATCAAAGCGTTGGCAGAAACTGGCCGCTTCCGGAGCCCAGCCGCAACGCCTGCTGTGGGCCAGCACCGGCACCAAGGATCCCGCAGCCTCAGAGACCCTTTACGTCGAAGCGCTCGCAGCGCCTGATACGGTCAATACCATACCCGAAAAGACACTGCTCGCTTTCGCCGGGCACGGCAAAGTAAAGAACGT
>DHIV01000059.1:0-2806 GCA_002403995.1 Gallionella sp. UBA4737
CAAGGTGACCAACCTGACCGACTATGGCGCGTTCGTTGAGATCGAGCAGGGTATCGAAGGCCTGGTGCACGTTTCGGAAATGGATTGGACCAACAAGAACGTACATCCTTCCAAGGTCGTGAGTCTGGGCGACGAAGTCGAAGTGATGATCCTGGAAATTGACGAACAGCGCCGTCGTATTTCATTGGGAATGAAGCAATGTCAATCCAATCCATGGGATGATTTCGCGATCAATCACAAGAAGGGCGACAAGGTTAAGGGGCAGATCAAGTCCATCACCGACTTTGGCGTGTTCATCGGTCTGGATGGCGGCATCGACGGTTTGGTGCATTTGTCCGACTTGTCCTGGAGCCAGCCCGGCGAAGAAGCGGTACGCAGCTACAAGAAGGGCGACGAAGTCGAAGCCGTGGTATTGGCGATCGACGTTGAACGCGAGCGCATCTCTCTCGGCATCAAGCAGTTGGAAGGTGATCCGTTCGGCGGCTTTGCTTCCAGCCATGAAAAGGGCGCTGTGGTCACCGGTACGGTGAAGTCGCTGGATGCCAAGGGCGCTGTGATCGCGCTGGAAGGCGATGTGGAAGCGTATCTGAAGGCATCCGAGGTGTCTGCGGATCGTGTTGAAGATATTCGCACCCACCTGAAAGAAGGCGATAGTGTTACCGCTGTCATCATCAACGTGGATCGCAAGAATCGCGGCATCAATCTGTCGATCAAGGCGCTGAACAAGACGGAAGATAACGCTGCCATGCAGAAGCTTTCTTCGGAAAGCAATGCCAGTGCCGGTACTACCAATCTGGGCGCGTTGCTGAAGGCCAAGATGAGCGGCACCAAGACTGAAGCCTAAGCTTGAGGTTACCGACATGATTCGTTCTGATTTGATTGCGAAGTTGGCCGAATTGCATCCGCAACTGCTGGCCAAGGATGCAGAGCTTGCCGTCAAGGTGATCCTGGATGCGCTGTCCGCGACGCTGTCGCGGGGCGGGCGTGTCGAGATTCGCGGTTTCGGCAGCTTTGGCCTGAATTACCGTCCGCCGCGCCAGGGGCGCAATCCCAAGACCGGCGACAAAGTAAAAGTGCCGGCCAAGTATGTTCCGCACTTCAAGGCAGGCAAGGAACTCAGGGAGCGAGTCTGCGAACAGAAATCCTGATTAGGGAATAGCCCTCACCTCGGCTCTTCGCTTCGCTCTCCTCTCCCGCTTGCGGGGAGAGCGAAGCGAGGGGTGCGCAGCAAAGCAAACGAGAAAGGCAATTTTCAATTCTTGGCGGCATATCGCAAGGTATTGCCGCCTTTTTTTATGCTATCGTTGCAATGATTTTATCGGGGCATGCCATGCGATATCTCAGTTGGATTTTACGGGTAGTGTTGTTCTTGGCGCTGCTCGGTTTTGCAGTCAAAAACGATCAGCCGATTACACTGCGCTATTTTTTCGGCTATGAGTGGCAGTCTACCCTCGTGATTGTGCTGTTGATATTTTTTGCCGCAGGCGCGGCAGTTGGAATACTTGCGATGTTTGCCAATGTGCTGCAAAAACGCCGTGAAATCGCAGTTCTTAAGCGCGATATTCGGGCCAAAAACAAACTTGCCGATATCGGCGAAACGCCACAACAGTCTAGATAAACATTTTCAGTTATGGAATTCCAACTCTGGATGCTGCTGATCTTCCCCTTGTTTTTCGGGATGGGGTGGTTGGCTGCACGCATAGACATTAAAGAGTTGCTCTCAAATTCGAGTGTGCTGCCACATTCCTATTTTCAGGGGCTGAACTTCCTGCTCAATGAACAACAGGATAAAGCCATCGAAGCTTTCATCGAGGTGGTGAAGGTTGATCCGCAAACTGTCGAACTGCACTTCGCGCTGGGCAGTCTGTTCCGCCGTCGCGGCGAAGTGGATCGTGCTTTGCGTATGCACCATAACCTGGTGGACAGAGCCGATCTGGATGATGACAAGCGCCAGCAGGCGATCTTCGAGTTGGCTCAGGATTATCTGAAGGCTGGAATTCTGGATCGTGCCGAAAGTCTGTTCAGCGAATTGGAACACTCCCCGTATGGCAAACAGTCTTTGGAGTTCTTGCTGGAGCTGTTTCAAAAAGAGCATGATTGGCTCAAAGCGATTGCTGTGACGCAGCGGTTGGCAGCGATATCCGGACAGTCATATAGCAAACAGGCCGCTTTTTTCTATTGCGAACTGGCAAGCGAGGCAATTGCAGGTGGCAACCCAGTCGCTGCACGCGAACATTTACAACAGGCATTGCAGGCTGATCCGAGTGCGGTACGCGCCACCATGATGTTGGGCGATTTTCTTGCTGGCGAGGGCAAGCACGAGGAGGCGATCAACATTTGGATGAACATCGAAGCGCAGGATGCGCAATATTTGCCGTTGGTTGCGGAACGCCTGTTGAATTCATATCGCAGCCTGAATCGCGAAACAGACGGGATTACCTTGTTGCGTGAATATTTGAGTAAATATCATTCACTGGACCTGATGAATGTGGTGTTCGCCGGCGTGCTGAAAAACGAGGGCCCCGCTGCCGCCTATCAATTAGTGCGCGATGAGTTGGAGCGCAACCCGACCTTGCTGGGCCTGGATAAATTACTTGAAGCGAGATTGCTGGAAGTGCCGGTGGACATGCGCGCCGATGTTGAAATGGTGAAAGACCTGGTCCACAAACGCACGCGCAATTTGGCCACATATCATTGTGCTCATTGCGGCTTCAAGGCGCACCAGTTCTATTGGCATTGCCCGGCTTGTCATGCCTGGGGCAGCTACTCGCCGCGCCGCGGCGAAGAAACCGGAATGCCGTTATGA
>DHIV01000059.1:3004-5848 GCA_002403995.1 Gallionella sp. UBA4737
GAAGAAACCGGAATGCCGTTATGAGCGACCCAAAGATCATCATCGCTTTGGATTACCCGATCGCCGTCCCCGCATTGGCGTTGGCCGATAAATTGGAGCCGGCTTTGTGCCGTTTGAAAGTTGGCAAAGAACTATTCACGGCTACTGGCCCGGCTTTGCTGGAAGAGCTTATGCATCGCGGCTATGAGGTATTTCTCGATCTGAAATTTCACGATATCCCTAATACCACCGCGCAGGCATGCAAAGCAGCGGCCAGCCTGGGTGTGTGGATGGTCAACGTGCACGCGTTGGGCGGACGCAAGATGCTTGAAGCGGCGCGCGAGGCGATTGCCCGCAGTGCACAGCAGCCCAAGCTGATTGCCGTGACTATGCTCACCAGTATGGCGCAACAAGACCTGGCCGAAATCGGCATCAACACCAAACTTGCCGATATAGTTCTTCGCTTGGCGACCTTGGCGCGCGACTGTGGCCTGGATGGAGTGGTGTGTTCTGCGCAGGAAGCTGCGCTATTACGCAAACATTGTGGCAGTGAATTTTGTTTGGTGACCCCTGGCATCCGTCCGGCACAAGCCAGCCTCGACGATCAGTCTCGGGTAATGAGTCCGAAAGCCGCCATGCAAGCCGGTTCCAGCTATCTGGTGATCGGTCGCCCTATCACCCAGGCAGCCGATCCGCTACAGGCCTTGCTCGAGATCAGTCAGGAAATCGGAGAAACAGTATGAATAAGAATTGTGCAGGGCAAATATGACCACGTTACCAAAATTTGATGGAGCAAAAATACTGGTGGTCGGCGATGTAATGCTGGATCGCTACTGGTTTGGCGATGTCAACCGCATCTCGCCGGAAGCTCCGGTGCCGGTGCTCAAAGTCGAGCGTGTCGATGAGCGTCCCGGTGGCGCAGCCAACGTGGCGCGCAACATCGCCGCACTTGGTGCGCATGCCACGCTGCTGTCGGTGGTCGGTAACGACGAAGCGGGGGCCTGTTTGGAAAAGTTGCTTAATGAGCACCACAACCTTGCTGCGTTGCTGCATCGCGATAACACCATTTCCACCATCATCAAGCTGCGCGCGATAGCGCGCCACCAGCAGTTGCTGCGCATTGATTTTGAAACGCCGCCCAGCCACGAGGTGCTACATGCCGCACTGGAAGATTTTCGCGTACAGTTGCCGCAGGCTGATGTGGTGATCCTGTCCGACTATGGCAAGGGCGGATTAAAGCATATTGCCGAGATGATCAGGCTGGCGCGCGCGGCGAGCAAACCAGTGTTGGTCGATCCCAAGGGCGATGATTATGCCCGTTATCGTGGTGCAACTTTGCTGACACCGAATCGCAGCGAGTTTCGTGAAGTGGCGGGAAGCTGGAAAACTGAGGGCGAGCTCAGTATAAAGGCAGAAAAGCTGCGCACTGAATTACAACTTGATGCATTGTTGGTCACACGCAGCGAAGACGGCATGAGTCTGTTTCGTGCTAACGAGGTGCTGCATGAACCGACCCATACCCGCGAAGTGTTTGATGTCAGTGGTGCGGGTGACACCGTGATCGCCACGCTGGCGGTGATGTTGGCAAGTGGCGCGGAGTTGCCAGAAGCCATGCGTATCGCCAATCGTGCGGCAGGCATCGTGGTCGGCAAGCTTGGGACTGCAGTGGTCAGCCGCGATGAGATCATGCAGGATATGGGGTTAACGGCATAAGGTTCAGGGTTCAAGAGCGAGCGTGTTTTTTCTTGCACCTTGCTTCTTTTGCCTTGTCTCTGTTCCTTACACCTGGAAATATGAGGAGATAGACAATGTATTACATCATCACCGGCGCAGCCGGATTTATCGGTTCCAACTTGGTCAAAGCACTCAACGAGCGCGGCGAGAACAACATCATCGCGGTGGACAATCTCAAGAATGCTGACAAATTCAGGAATCTGGTGGATTGCGAAATCGCCGATTATCTTGACAAACAAGTCTTCCTGGAAAGATTGCAGGATGGCTTTTTCGATGGGTTGGTCAGGGCGGTGCTGCATCAGGGCGCGTGTTCGGACACTATGGAAACCGATGGCCGATACATGATGGATAACAATTATCAATACACCCTGGAGTTGCTGAACTACTGCCAGAATGAGGAAATACCGTTCCTGTATGCTTCGTCCGCTTCGGTGTATGGCGGCGGCAGCGTGTTCAAGGAAAGCCGCGAATGCGAAGCGCCGCTCAACGTGTATGCCTATTCCAAGTTTCTGTTCGACCAGATCGTGCGCCGCCGCTTGCAAAAGCGCAGTGCACAGGTTGTCGGGCTGCGCTATTTCAACGTGTATGGCCCGCGTGAAGCGCACAAGGGGCGCATGGCCTCGGTAGCATATCATTTCTTCAACCAGTATCGGGCCGAAGGCCGGGTCAAGTTGTTCGAGGGCTGTGACGGCTACGCCAACGGCGGACAATTGCGCGACTTCGTTTCGATCGAAGACGTGGTAAAGGTGAACTTGTATTTCCTGGACAATCCGCACAAATCCGGCATCTTCAATCTGGGCACCGGGCAAGCGCAGAGCTTCAACGACGTGGCGGTGGCGGCAATCAATACACTGCGCAATGCCGCGTCCAAACCTGTGCTGAGTCTCGAAGAGATGCAACAACAACTGATCAGTTACATTCCTTTCCCTGAGCAGTTGCGAGGCAAATATCAGAGTTACACGCAGGCCGACATCAGCGCGTTACGCAGTAGCGGATACTCAGGGAATTTCCTGAGCGTGGAGCAGGGCGTGGCAAGGTATGTGGAGCAGATGATCAAGGCTGCTGCATAGATGCTGCTACTTGGTTAACCAGAGAATATACATGTATCCATACATAGAAAATTTCGTCGGC
>DHIV01000059.1:6137-11225 GCA_002403995.1 Gallionella sp. UBA4737
CCATACATAGAAAATTTCGTCGGCAATACTCCGCTGGTGCGTCTCAAGCGTATCCCGGGTAATACCAGCAATGTGCTGTTGGCCAAGCTGGAAGGGAATAATCCTGCCGGCTCGGTGAAGGACAGACCCGCGCTTTTCATGATCGCTCGTGCTGAGCAGCGCGGCGAGATCAAGCCGGGCGATACCTTGATCGAGGCGACCAGCGGCAATACCGGGATCGCGCTTGCCATGGCTGCGGCGATGCGCGGCTATCGCATGATATTGGTGATGCCGGAGAATCAGAGCGTTGAGCGCCGTCAGACCATGCGTGCATTCGGCGCGGAACTGGTGCTGACCGCAAAGGAAGGCAGCATGGAGCTGGCGCGTGATACGGCGGAAAATCTGCGGGCTGCGGGCAAAGGCATCATCCTCGATCAATTCGCCAATCCGGATAATCCGCTGGCGCACTATGAAGGAACAGCACCGGAAATCTGGCGCGACACGGACGGCAAGCTCACGCATTTCATCAGCAGCATGGGCACCACCGGGACCATCATGGGCTGTTCGAGGTTTTTCAAGGAAAAGAATCGCGACATTCAGATCATCGGTGTGCAACCGGAAGAAGGCGCACAGATTCCCGGTATTCGAAAATGGCCGCAAGCCTATTTGCCGAAAATTTACAGCGCGAAAAATGTGGATCGGCTCGAGTATGTGAACCAGCCGGATGCTGAAGAATTGACGCGCCGCCTGGCGCGCGAGGAAGGCATATTCTGCGGCGTTTCTTCCGGTGGCGCGTTGAGCGTTGCGTTACGTATCTCGCAGCAGGTCGAAAACGCTGTGATTGTGTTTATAGTGTGCGATCGCGGCGATCGCTATCTTTCGACGGGTGTTTTCCCGGCCTGACAAGCTCTGCGCACCATTTGGAACCTGGATGGCCTAGGCAGAAGGTGGCGGAGATGAGCCTTGATCCAGGTTTGAATAAAAGCCTTTATTGCTAATTGATCTGCGCGACTTTTGGTTTGGACAATGCCGGGTTTTGTGCAAAATAGCGTTTGATGCCGCCTAGAATCGCTTTGGCCAGTTTCATCTGATAATTATCATCATTCAAGCGACGCTCTTCGCTGGGATTGCTGATGAAAGCGGTTTCGACAAGTATCGATGGAATTTCCGGCGATTTCAGTACCGCGAATCCGGCTTGCTCGACACGCCCGCGATGCAGCGTGTTGATGTCGCCCAATTCGTTCAGCACATGCTTGGCGAGCTTCATGCTGTCGCTGATGGTGGCGGTCTGCGAGAGGTCGAGCAAGGTGCGCGCGAGATAAGGGTCTTTTACCGCGAGATTCACACCGCCAATCAAATCCGCTTCATTTTCCTTTTTTGCCAGCCAGCGCGCAGCAGTGCTGGTCGCGCCGTGTTCGGACAAGGCGAATACCGATGAGCCACGAGCTTTCGCTTTGACGAAGGCATCCGCATGGATGGAAATGAACAAATCCGCATTCACCTTGCTTGCCTTGTTAACGCGCTCGGCGAGAGGAATGAAGTAATCGCCATCGCGAATCAGCACGCCGCGCATATTCGGCTCATTATCGACCAATTCTTTTACCTTGCGCGCAATCGCCAGTGTCACATTCTTTTCCCGAGAGCCATACCTTCCACGAGCGCCCGGGTCTTCACCACCATGTCCGGCGTCAATCGCGATGATCAGGGTACGTGCACGCATCTCGGGCAGATTTGCGGTTGCGCCGGGAATCGACTTGCCGTTTTTGTCGGTACTCATGTTCTGGGCCATGTGCGGCGTGTCATCTGGAACAGGCGCATTTTCTGCGGGCTGAGAGGTTGCAGTTGGTGTGACTTCAGTTTCGCCTATGCTGGTTTTTGGTTGTTCAAGCAAAGCCATCAGCGGGTCAGGCGGATGGGCGGGATACACGTCCAACACCAGGCGATAGCCGTATTCAGCAACGGGCTTTAGAACGAAAAGTTGCGGCTTAACCTCGGCTTTTAAATCCAGCACCAAGCGCACCACACCAGGCTTGAAGCGCCCCACGCGTACACTTTTGATGTAGGGATCATCGTTACCGATCAGCTTGGACAAATCTTTAAGCGCTTGGCCAAGACCAACTCCCTCTAAGTCAATTACCAAACGTTCTGGATTGCTCAAATCGAACATGTTGTGGCGGATGGCTTGTTTGGATTCGAGCGTCAGGCGGGTGTAGTCCTTTGCCGGCCAGACTCGCGAAGAACTCACGACGATGGCGGCATTCCCCTGCGGCAGCCAGAGTAAAAGCGATAGGGTAAAGAGTTTTAAAGCTGCTCTAAGCATTCTAGTCCTGCTGGTGTGCATCCTCTAATTTCGACGTTGCGTCCTTGCGGCAATATTTCAAATACAATTCCTACATCAGCTTGTGGAAGCAAGCCTTGGGCATGTTCCGGCCATTCGATGAAAAATATGTTGTGACCGTCAAACTCATCGCGAAATCCGGCTGAGTCCCATTCTTCCTCATCTTGCAGTCGGTACAGATCGAAGTGACGCAAGTCTAACCCAGCGATATGGTATGGTTCAACCAGTGTATAGGTGGGACTTTTTACGCGTCCTTTATAACCCAGCGCATCTAGCGCGCCGCGCACCAAAGTGGTTTTGCCAGCCCCCAGATCGCCATGCAGATAAATTACCATGCCGGGTTTGAGTCGCGCAGCGAGCCGTTGCGCCAGCGCAAGGGTCGCGTTTTCATCGGCTAGATGCATGCTGATTCGGCTATTATCGTGGCTATGCAAAACGGAAATCCTCAGCAGGTAAATTATGCCGCACTTGCCACGCAGATACGCGCATGGGCGCATGAACTTGGCTTCCAGGCCGTGGGTATCAGCGACACCGATCTTTCCGCGGCGGAAAGCGGTCTGCTGGAATGGCTTGCATTAGGTTTCCACGGCGAGCTGGATTATATGGCAAATCACGGCACCAGACGCAGCCGGCCGGCAGAGTTGGTAACCGGCACCTTGCGCGTGATTTCCCTGCGCATGAACTATTTTCCACCCCAGGCGCGCGACAGTTGGCAGGTGTTGGCAGAAGGCGAACGCGCCTTCATTTCGCGCTATGCCCTTGGACGCGATTATCATAAGGTGCTGCGCAATCGTCTAACGATACTAGCCGATAAAATTCGTGCCGAAGTTGCCGCAGGTGGGCGAGTCTTCACCGACAGCGCGCCAGTAATGGAAGTGGAACTGGCCCGCAAAGCCGGATTGGGCTGGCGCGGCAAGCACACATTGTTGCTATCGCGCGAACACGGTTCATGGTTTTTTCTAGGAGAAATTTATCTGAGCCTGCCGCTGCCGGTAGATGCCCCGCAACAAGAACACTGCGGAACATGTTCACGTTGCATCGAAGTGTGCCCGACCCGGGCAATCATTGCTCCGTATCGGCTGGATGCGCGCCGCTGCATTTCCTATCTCACTATCGAACTTAAGGGCAGCATCCCGGTTGAACTGCGCCCGCTGATAGGCAATCGCATCTACGGATGCGACGACTGCCAGTTGGTGTGTCCCTGGAATGGCTTTGCACAAACAACAGTCGAGCCTGATTTCTCGGTTCGGCACGGGCTGGACGATGTAGCACTGGTGGAGCTGTTTGCGTGGGATGAAACAGAGTTCAAAACCAGGCTTGCGGGCAGCGCCATTTATCGTATCGGCCACGAGCGATGGCTGCGCAATATTGCCATAGCGTTGGGTAATGCGACCAAGAGTAATACAGTGATGGCGGCGCTCAAGCTGCGTGCCAAACATGGATCAGAGCTGGTGCGGGAACACGTTGAGTGGGCGCTGATGCAACAGGCTAATAAATGAACCTGTCGCGCAATTCTTCCAAGTTAAATTCTCTCAAAATCTGTTCCAACCTCTGTTGTGCATTTTTTCTGGGTGCGCTTTTTTGTTTTGCAATAATGAGTTCATTTTTCATTGAATGTTCCCAGCCAACCAGTTCCGTCACTGTCACCTGATAACCATGCGACTCTAGCAGTAAACAGCGCAGTACGTTGGTGAGATGGCTGCCGAATTCGCGGGCATGAATCGGATGCCGCCAGATTTCCGAGAGTGGGGTTTTCCCGAACGACTGGTTTTTATTTTTATTCAACACGGCCGCCACTTCGGCTTGACAGCACGGTACCAGCACGATGAATTCAGCCTGTTTGTTCAGCGCGAATTTGATAGCGTCGTCGGTGGCGGTGTCGCAAGCGTGCAGTGCGGTGACCACATCGATTCGTCCGGGCAGTTGCGGCGAGTGTATGGATTCCTCCGTCGACAGATTCAAAAATGACATACGCGTAAAGCCTAGTTCGGCTGCCAGATTTTGCGATTTTCTGACCAATTCCTCGCGGGTTTCGATGCCGTAAATTAGGCCCACCTCGCGCGACTTCAGGAATAGATCGTAGATGATGAAACCCAGGTAGGACTTGCCCGCGCCGTGATCCGCCAGCGCAATGTTTTGCCTGGCGGCGAGCACTTCATCCAGCAACGGTTCGATGAAATGAAACAAGTGATACACCTGTTTCAGCTTGCGCCGGCTGTCCTGATTGAGCTTGCCGTCGCGCGTCAGGATATGCAGCTCTTTGAGCAGCTCGATGGATTGATCGGGTTTGATCTCGTGGATTTGGTTCATGGTTGTCTCTAGCCAAATTGTATTTTCAACGCCAGCACGATGCCCGCTAATAACAATGTGACAGAGTTAGCGATGATGATCGGCCATGATTCGAGCTGGATCCCATAGGCTAGCCACAGCGTGACCCCGAGTGTAAACAGGATGTACATACCCAACGAGATGTCGGCAGTATGGCGGGTGCGCCATACTTTCCAAGCCTGCGGGACGAAGGCGGTCGTAGTAAGTGTAGCAGCGGCACTGCCAATCCAGTCAGTAGCGGTCATGGGTATTGCCTTCTGCCTTTGAAGAATGGGGCCTGTTTCATCGGGCGGCGATTATACCGTTGCGCGACACATACACAATGCTGGTAGTCAGGCAGGGTTATCTTTAATCATGCGGGGATAATACAAAATTTCAGATAGTGTTTGACGAAACATAGACGCTTTGCTATAGTTGCAGTCTTCGCTGACGCGGGGTGGAGC
>DHIV01000109.1 GCA_002403995.1 Gallionella sp. UBA4737
CTCTCCCGCAAGCGGGAGAGGGGGTAAATTCCGTGTACTGGATCTGGGGACGGGAAGCGGCGCGATCGCGTTGAGCATCGCCCATGCGCGCCCTGATGCGGAAGTGGTCGCGGTGGATGCCTCAGCCGCCGCGCTGGAAGTGGCGCAGTTCAACATGCAGCGGCTCGGGCTTGGCAATGTGCACCTGTTGCACAGCGACTGGTTCGGCGCGCTGCAGGGTGAGCGTTTCGATATTATCGTTTCCAACCCGCCCTACATCGCCGCTGACGATGTGCATCTGAAGCAAGGCGATGTGCGCTTCGAACCGCCCTCCGCGTTAGCTTCCGGCGCACACGGGCTGGACGACATCCGGCGCATTTGCGTGCGGGCGAAAGCGCATCTCAATCCCGGCGGATGGCTGTTGCTGGAGCATGGTTACGACCAGGCGGCACAGGTGCGCGCGCTGTTGCAGCAATCCGGATTTGACGGGATTTTCTCAGCGCGTGATCTGGCCGGCATCGAACGGGTGAGCGGCGGATCCTGATTGGCCAAGAGAAATATTACAGTATTACTCTATTCCAGTATAGTGTTGCCATATCAACATGAAGGCGTAGAATGGATGCTGTGGTTCTGTAATTCAACCAAACCGGGAGAACATCATGGCACACATTGTAATCATGGGCGCGGGGTTAGGCGGCATGCCGGCAGCTTACGAAATGCAGGAGAAGGTCGGCAAGGGGGACAAGGTGACGGTCATTACGAACGGCGAGACTTTTCACTTTACGCCGTCCAATCCCTGGGTAGCCGTGAAATGGCGTGAGCGAAAAGATATTGAATTCCCGGTGCGCACTTATCTGGAGCGCAAAGGCATCAACTTTATCCCGACCGGGGTAAAGCGCGTACATCCGGAAAAAAATCAACTTGAACTTAACGACGGGAAAACGGTAGATTACGATTATCTGATCATTGCCACCGGGCCCAAGCTGGCCTTCGATGAGGTCGAAGGACTTGGTCCAAACGGCGGGCATACCTTCTCGGTTTGCAACGTGGATCACGCGATGAAATCGCATGAGGCGTGGGATGATTTCACCAAGAATCCCGGCCCTATCGTCGTGGGTGCGGTGCAGGGGGCGTCCTGCTTCGGGCCGGCTTACGAATATGCATTCATCATGGATACCGATCTGCGCCGCCGCAAGATACGCACCAAGGTGCCGATGACCTTTGTCACCTCCGAACCCTACATCGGTCATCTCGGGCTGGGCGGTGTGGGCGATTCCAAAGGCATCCTGGAATCGGGTATGCGCGACAAGCATATCAAATGGATATGCAACGCCAAAGTCACCAAGGTCGAAGCAGGCAAGATGTTTGTCACCGAGCATGACGAGATGGGCGTGGAGAAGAAAAAGCATGAACTGCCGTTCGCCTACAGCATGATGCTGCCTGCGTTCAAGGGTGTGGATGCGGTGTTCGGCATCGAGGGGCTGACCCAGGCGCGCGGCTTCATCATCGTCGACAAGCACCAGCGCAACACCAAGTACAAGAACATCTATGCAGTCGGTGTATGCGTCGCGATCCCTCCGGTGGAAGCCACGCCGATACCGACCGGCACACCCAAGACCGGTTATATGATCGAATCCATGGTGACGGCAACGGTGGACAATATCCATGCGGAATTGAACGGTCTGCCTGCGGACAAGGAAGCTACGTGGAATGCGGTCTGTCTGGCCGATTTCGGCGACGGAGGGGTGGCGTTTGTGGCGATCCCGCAGATTCCGCCACGCAACGTGAACTGGTTTTCAGAGGGCACCTGGGTGCATTTGGCCAAGATTGCGTTTGAAAAATATTTCATCCGCAAGATGAAGAAAGGTTCTTCCGAGCCGTTCTATGAGAAGAGCATCATGAAGATGCTGGGTATCGAGAAGCTGAAATAAATAACTGGCCGGGGACATCCAGCCAACAATAAAGCGGCCAAGCAATATCGCTTGGCCGCTTTGATCATGCGATTGCCCCGAAGCAACAAGTCTGGACACCGGGAATAAGCCATTCCACTGATACACCCGTCCGCTTCCGGCCCGATGGAGCCATTCGGAATAAGCACGCGCTCGTGCATGACCGTACCAATTGACCAGGTCAGATTTCGATCTGCGTCCCCAGTTCAACAACGCGGTTAGTGGGGATCTTGAAGAAGTCCGCAGCATTCATGGCGTTTTTGGATAACGCGATGTACAGGTGCTCGCGCCAGTCCATCATGCCGGGATTGGGGCTGGGAACGATCAGGGCACGTGAAATGAAGAATGAGGTGGTCATCATGTCAAAGGGCAATGCTTGTGAGCTACACAACTCCAGAGCAAACGGAATATCGGGAGTTTGCATAAATCCGTAAAATAACTTCACCCGATAAAAATTCCTGCCAAGATCCTTGATCAGAAAGCGATTGCCCCTGGTGACATAAGGCTTGTCCTCGACCACGACGGTCAACAGTATGTTGCGTTCGTGAAGCACATGATTGTGTTTGAGGTTGTGCAGCATGGCCGACGGCGTACCTTCGCTCGCCGGGGTCAGGAATACCGCCGTGCCGCTTACTCTCGGCATGTCATTTATGCCGTCAATGATGGTTTGCATGGGGACTGACTGCCGCGCGATTTGGGCGAACAGCAATTCCCTTCCCCGTTTCCATGTAGTGAGTACGGTGAAAGATATCACCGCGATGCCGAGCGGGAACCAGCCGCCTTGCGGGATCTTGATCGCATTGGCCGCAAAGTAGGTCATGTCCACGATCAGCAAAATTGCAATCAAGGGTATCGCGAAAACCAGGGGCCAACGCCATAGCAGCACGATGACGAATGCGATCAGTATGGTGGTGATGGTCATGGTGCCGGTGACGGCGATGCCATAGGCCGCCGCCAGATTATTGGAACTCTGAAAGGCAAATACCAGAAAAACCACCGCCAGATAAAGCGTCCAGTTGGTAAAGGGCACATAGATCTGCCCTTGTGCCTGGTCGGAGGTCTGGCGAATTTCCATACGCGGCAGGAAGCCCATTTGCACAGATTGATTCGCTATAGAGTATGCGCCGGATATCACAGCTTGCGAGGCGATGACAGTTGCTGCAGTTGCCAGCAATACCATCGGAGCCAGCACCCACGCGGGGGTGAGCAGATAAAACGGATTTGCTATGGCTTGAGGATCGTGCAACAGCAATGCGCCCTGGCCGAAGTAATTCAACACCAGTGCAGGCAGTACGAAGGAAAACCACGCCAAGCGGATCGGGAATTTACCGAAGTGCCCCATGTCGGCATACAGCGCTTCTCCTCCGGTTATGACAAGAACAATGGCGCCCAGCGCCAGGAAGGATATCCACGGATCCGCGCTTAAAAAACGAACCGCATAGACGGGGTTCAGTGCCGATAAAATCTGGGGACTTTGTGCGATGGAAATAATGCCGGACACTGCCAGACAAACAAACCAGATGATCATGATCGGGCCGAACGCCATGCCCACTGTGCCGGTGCCGCGTTTCTGGATGAAAAACAATCCGGTCAGGATGATGATGGTAATGGGCAGTATGTAGCTCTTGAACTGATGCGAAACCAGGTTCAAACCCTCGACTGCCGACAGCACCGAGATC